>JAQGNC010000539.1 GCA_028292065.1 Betaproteobacteria bacterium | reverse complement strand
GAAAGGCGTTCCCGGAAAAAACCTGAAGCGCATCGGCGGCATTTCGCTCGTCGGCTATAAGGCGATCTCGGCGCGCAAGAGCAAGTACTGCGCGCGCCTCATCATCTCGACCGACAGTGCCGAGATCCAGGCTGACGCGCGCGCGCACGGGGTCGAAGTGCCTTTCACGCGCCCCGCCGAGCTCGCGAGCGACACTGCGAAAAGCGGCCCGGTGATCGCTCACGCGATGGAGTGGATCGAGCAGGAAGGTCGCGAGCGCTTCGACGCGGTGATGCTGCTCGAGCCTTCGTCGCCTTTCGCCACTGCCGCCGACTACGATGCGGCGGTCGACCGGATGATCGAGCGCGACGCGAACGCGGTGCTCGGCGTGTCCGAGGTCCATACCGGGAGCACTGTCATCGGTCCGCTCGGCCCGCACGGCGAGCTCACCGCGATCGTCGACAAGATGCACGCGGCGCGCGCGCAGACCGGTCAGCGCCAGACGCTCGGCCGCGAATACACCATGAACGGCGCGCTCTACCTCTTCAGGTGGGATTATTTCAAACAGCACCAGTGGATCTATCACGACCGCGCCGGTGTCTACGGGCACGTGATGGACCGCCTGCATTCGATCGAGATCGACGAGCCGGTCGATCTCGCGTGGGCCGAGTTCCTGGTGTCCCAGGGACACGTGCCTCTCTCCGACTGGACGCAGTAAAGACGAGACTCGACGATCATGGGAAGCGGACAGGACCTGTACAAGAAAGCGCGCACGCTCATCCCGGGCGGCACGCAGCTATTGTCGAAGCGGCCCGAGATGTTCCTGCCGGACCAGTGGCCCGCGTACTACTCGCGCGCCAAAGGCGCGCAGGTGTGGGACCTCGACGGCAAGGTCTACACCGACGTGTCGAGCAGCGGCATCAGCGCGTGCGTGCTCGGCTTCGCCGACCCGGACCTCGAGGAAGCGGTGATCGGCGCGGTCAGGGCCGGACCCATGACCACGCTCAACTGCCCCGAAGAGATCGAGCTCGCCGAGCTGCTGATCGAGCTGCACCCGTGGGCGGAGATGGCGCGTTACGCGCGCTGCGGCGGCGAGATCATGGCGGTCGCCGCGCGCATTGCGAGGGCCGCGACGGGCCGCGAGAAAATCGCTTTCTGCGGCTATCACGGCTGGCACGACTGGTATCTCGCGGCAAACCTGTCCGACGATCATGCGCTCGACGGACACCTGCTGCCGGGCCTCGCACCCGCGGGTGTTCCGCGCGGGCTCAAAGGCACCATGCTGCCTTTTCGCTACAACCGCATCGAAGACCTGCGCGCGATCGTCGCGAACCACGGATCCGAGCTCGCCGCGATCGTGATGGAGCCGATGCGCAGCACCGGGCCCCAGCCCGGTTTCCTCGAGGAAGTGCGCGCGCTCGCCGACCGTGCGGGCGCCGTGCTCGTATTCGACGAAGTCACTTCCGGCTGGCGGCTCAACTGCGGCGGGATCCACATGGTTCAGGGCGTGCATCCCGACCTCGCCGCGTTCGCGAAGGCGATGTCGAACGGCTACGCGATGGCCGCGCTCATCGGCAGGCGCAGCGTGATGGAGGCGGCGCAGACCAGCTTCATCAGCAGCACCTACTGGACCGAGAAAATCGGCCCGGTCGCGGCACTCGCCTCGATCCGCAAGTACCGGCGCGAGAAAGTGCACGAGCACCAGACCGCCGTGGGCGCGCGCGTGCGCGACGGCTGGCAGCACGCAGCAGACGCCGCGGGCGTTCGCATCGGCGTGACCGGTCTCCTGCCGCTCGTGAACTTCTCGGTCGATCATCCGCACGCCGCCGCGCTCGCGACGCTGTACTCGCAGGAGATGCTCGCGCGAGGCTATCTCGCCGCGCCGAAGTTCAACGCGACCTTCGCGCACACGGGCGAGCTCGTCGAGCGCTATCTCGCCGACGCCGGGGAAGTCTTCCAGGTGCTCGCCGACGCCATCCGCAAGGACGACGTCGAGTCGCGGCTGCTCGGCCCGGTGAAACATTCCGACTTCCGGCGGCTCGCGTGAGCCCCGCGCACGCAGGCGCCGGGCGATGAGACTGTCGATTCCCGCGGGCGAGATCGCCGGCTATCTTGCGCGGCAGCTCTCGAATTTCTTCCCTGACGGGGAGCTCACCGCCGCCGATTGCAGGCGTAGCGTGGACGGCGCGCTCGAGCGTCTCGAGCATTGCCTCGTCCGCGTCAAGGACAAGTACCTGCCCGCAGGCGCGCAGCCGTATTTCAATCACCGGCACACCGACCACTACGCGATGCTCCTCTATCTCGTGGGCAACACCGCGATGCGCCTCGGCGAGCCGGGCGCGCTGTGCGAAAAGACTTACGCGCTCAACAAGGCGCTGCACGCGATCGATGCGTTCTACGAGATCGAGCTGCCTGAAGTGTTTTTTTTTCAGCACCCGGTCGGCACGGTGCTCGGACGCGCGCGCTACGGCAATTTCTTCGTCGTCTACCAACGCTGCACCGTCGGCGCGAAGGACCGCGTGTACCCGACGATCGGCGAAGGCGTCGTGATGTACGGCGGCAGCGCGATCATCGGCGACTGCACCGTCGGACGCAACGTGTGGCTGGGCGCGGGAACCGTGGTCATGGGCGAGGACATACCGGACGACAGCGCAGTGTTCGCGCAGTCGCCGCACCTCGTCGTCAAGTCGACCTCGCGCAGTGTTTTCGACAGCTTCTTCCAGAGCAGATAGCGCGATGCGAACACTGCGCCAACTCATGGATCTCAGCGGCCGCCGGGCGCTCGTCAGCGGCGGCGCGGGAGGCGTCGGCTACGCCGCGGCACAGGCGCTCACCGAGCTCGGCGCGACCGTCGCGCTGCTCGACGTGAACGAAGCCGCATGCACGGCGCGGTGCGAAGCGCTCGAGCGCGCCCGCGCAGGCAGTGCGATACCGGTCGTCTGCGATCTGAGCGACGAAGCCGCGACGCGCGAAGCGTGCCGCACCGCGATCGAGACGCTCGGCGGGCTGGATATCCTCGTGCATTCGGCCGCTTTCGTCGGCACCACGAACCTGCCCGGCTGGTCAGCGCCTTTCGAGCAGCAGACCGTCGCCGCGTGGGACGCGGGCATGCGCGTGAACCTCACGTGCGCCTTCGTGCTCGCGCAGGCGTGCCGCGCCGCGCTCGCCGCGTCGGGGCGAGGGTCGATCATCCTGGTGTCGTCGATCTATGGCCTGGTCGGCTCCGACCCGTCGATCTACGACGACACCGGAATGAACCGCGACCGCGTGATCGCGTACAGCGCATCCAAGGGCGGGCTCGCGCAGATGATGCGGCACCTGGCGACGCTCTTCGCGCCGCAGGTGCGGGTGAACACGATCTCACCCGGAGGCATCGAGCGCGCGCAGCCCGCGCTTTTCCGCGAGCGTTACGCGGCTCGCACGCCGTTGAAGCGCATGGCGACCGAAGAGGATTTCAAAGGCGCGTTCGCGTTCCTCGCGAGCGATCTCTCGGCGTACGTGACGGGCCACGACCTGGTCGTCGACGGCGGCTGGACGGCGTGGTGAGCACGGCGCAGCGACACCGATGATCAGGATCATCCCGCGGCTCGACATCAAGGGGCCGAACGTCGTCAAAGGCGTGCACCTCGAAGGTCTGCGAGTGCTCGGCAGGCCCGAGCTCTTCGCCGCGCGCTATTACGAAGAAGGCGCCGACGAGCTGCTGTACATGGACACCGTGGCTTCGCTCTACGGCCGTAACAACCTCGCCGAGATCGTCGAGCGCACCGCCGAGCAGATCTTCGTTCCCCTTACGGTCGGCGGAGGCCTGCGCAGCGTCGAGGACGTCAGGAGCATCCTGCGCGCGGGCGCCGACAAGGTCGCGATCAACACCGCCGCGGTCGCCAACCCGCGCCTGATCTCGGAAGTCGCCGACGCTTTCGGCTCGCAATGCATGGTGCTGTCGGTCGAGGCGCGGCGGCTGCCTACGGGCGCCTACGAGTGCATGACCGATAACGGCCGCGAGAACAGCGGCCGCGAAGTCGCCGCGTGGGTCGAGGAAGCGGTGCGACTCGGCGCCGGCGAAATCCTGCTGACCTCGGTCGACCGCGAAGGCACGGGCAAAGGTTACGACCTCGAGCTCACCCGGCTGATCGCGGACGCGGCCGACGTGCCGGTGATCGCGTGCGGAGGCGCGGGCTCGGTCGAGGACGTGCAGCGCGCGATCGTCGAAGGCCACGCCGATGCGGTGTGCATGGCGTCGATACTGCATTACGGCGCGTTGCAGTCGATGCAGCATGCCGATTACGGCGATGAAGGCAACGTCGACTTTCTCAAGAGGAAAATCCCGCTGGCGGCGCGCTCTGAACACGGCCGCCGCGGCATCGAGCCGGTGTCGCTGGTCGAGTTGAAGCGCAGGCTGCGCGAGCTCGGAAGCCCATGCCGCTGAGCTCGCGCGGCGTCGGGCCGACCGCGATCGTCGACTACGGCCTGTGCAACCTGGCGAGCGTCGCGCGCGCGCTGCGCCACCTGGGCTCGGAGCCGGTGATCACCAGTGATCCGGACGAGCTGCGCGCGGCGAGCCGCGTGGTGCTCCCCGGTGTGGGCGCATTCGGCACCGCAATGGCCAATCTCCGCGAGCGCGCGCTCATTGCGCCGCTGCAGGAATACGCCGCGTCGGGGCGCCCGCTGATCGGGCTGTGCCTGGGCATGCAGCTCCTGATGGACGAGAGCGACGAAGGCGGGCTGCACCGCGGACTCGGCATCATCGCGGGACGCTGCGCGCGCCTGCCGCGAGCGCCGGGCTACAAGGTTCCGCACATCGGTTGGAGCGGCCTGGAGCCTGCCGCGCGCCCCTGGACGGGCACCGTGCTCGGCCGAAGCGCGCCCGGCGATACGTTATACTTCGTGCATTCATTTCACGTGCTGCCGGTCGACGAGCGCGACGTGCTGGCATACACGACTTACGGCGCGCTGCGCTACTGCTCGGTGCTCGCGCGAGGCAGCGTCTACGGGTGCCAGGCGCATCCCGAGAAAAGCAGCCGCACCGGCCTCGCCCTACTCGAATCCTTCTTGTCCCTCTAAACGACGCCAGCATGGACCGTCCCCACTTTCAGCGCGCCAATCTCGACCGCCAGTTCCTGAGCCTGCCCGACGAGGTGAAGTTCTGCACCCAGTGCGTCATCTCCAACCAGCGCCCGCGCATCACTTTCGACGCCGACGGCGTGTGCGGCGCGTGCCGTAACGCCCATTACAAGGAACAGGTCGACTGGAAGCAGCGCGAGCTCGAGCTCGAGCAGCTGCTCGACCAGCACCGGCGCAGCGACGGCTACTGGGACTGCATCGTGCCTTCGAGCGGAGGCAAGGATTCCGGTTTCGTCGCGCACCAGCTCCGCGAAAAATGGGGCATGAACCCGCTCACGGTGACGTGGACCCCGATGATCTACACCGACATCGGGCGCGAGAACTTCCAGAACTTCATCGATGCGGGCTTCACCAACCTGTTCTGCTCGCCCAACGGCCGGCTGCAGCGCAAGATGGCGCGGCTGTGTTTCGAAGAGCTCGGCGACGCTTTCCACGTGTTCGTGCTCGGTCAGGTCCACTACCCGATCTGGATGTCGCTCAAGTTCGGCGTGCCGCTCGTGTTCTACGGCGAGAACGGATCGGTCGAATACGCGGGCGACCCGAAGCTCGCCGACAAGGCGTATCTCGCGCCCGAGGAATGGAACACGCGCCTGCTCAAGGGGTGCTCGCTCGACGAGCTCGTCGATTTCGGATTGAAGAACAAGGATTACTTCAACGAGGGCGATTTCCGCCGCTCGGACCTGCTCTTCTACGGCGCGCCCCCGCTCGAAGAAGTGCAGCGCGCCGGAATCCGGAAGTACTACTACTCCTACTTTCACAAGTGGGTGCCGCAGGAGAACTACTATTACGCGGCCGAGCACACCGGGCTCAAGGCGAATTCAGAGCGTTCCGAAGGCACCTATTCGAAGTACGCCAGCCTCGACGACAAGCTCGACGGCATGCACTACTACCTCGGCTTCATCAAGTTCGGCTTCGGCCGCGCCACGCAGGACGCGTCGCACGAGATCCGCGACGGCCACATCACGCGCGAGGAAGGCGTTGCGCTGGTGCGCCGCTACGACGGCGAATTCCCGTCGCGCTACTTCAAGGATTTCCTCGAGTTCCTCGACATCGACGAGGAGCACTTCTGGCAGGTGGTCGACTCGTGGCGCCGCCCGAACATCTGGGACAAAGCGGCCGGCGAGTGGAAGCTGAAGCACGAGCTCACGTGAGCCCCGCGCCCATCACCATAGGCGGCCGCACGGTCGGCGCAGGCCATCCGTGCCTCGTCATCGCCGAAGCGGGAGTGAACCACAACGGCAGCATCGACCTTGCGAAAAAGCTCATCGACGCCGCGGTCGACGCGGGCGCCGACGTGGTCAAGTTCCAGACTTTCCGCGCCGATCAGGTGGTCGCGCGAGGCGCCGAC
>JAQGNC010000529.1 GCA_028292065.1 Betaproteobacteria bacterium | reverse complement strand
TGAAGCAAAAGCGCGCGGCGATCGTCACCAACACGACGCTCGAGGCGCTGTATCTGCAGCCGCTCGTCACGACGCTGGAGGCCGCGGGTGTCGAAACGATGTCGGTGGTCATCCCCGACGGCGAAGCCCACAAGGACTGGCGCACCCTCAACACGATCTTCGACGCGCTGCTGGAAGCGCGCTGCGAGCGCGGAACCACGCTGATCGCGCTCGGCGGCGGCGTGGTCGGTGACATCGGCGGTTTCGCCGCCGCGCTCTACCAGCGCGGAATGCCATTCATCCAGGTGCCGACGACCCTGCTCGCGCAAGTCGATTCGGCGGTCGGCGGCAAGACCGCGATCAACCATCCGCTCGGCAAGAACATGATCGGCGCGTTCTACCAGCCGCAAGTGGTCATCGCCGATACCGACACCTTGAAGACCCTGCCCGAGCGCGAGCTCGCGGCGGGGCTCGCCGAAGTGATCAAGTACGGTTTCATCCGCGACCGCGCTTTCCTCGAATGGCTCGAAGCTAACCTCGACCGGCTCCTCGCGCGCGACGCCGAAGCCCTCGCGTACGCGGTCGAGCAGTCGTGCCGCAACAAAGCCGAAGTGGTCGCGCAGGACGAGCGCGAGAGCGGGGTGCGCGCGCTGCTCAACTTCGGCCACACCTTCGGCCACGCGATCGAAGCCGGCACCGGTTACGGCACGTGGCTGCACGGCGAAGCGGTCGCCGCCGGCATGGTGATGGCGGCGCGGCTTTCCGAGCGCATGGGATATCTGGACGACGCCGACGTGAATCGCGTCGTTCGTGTCCTCGAGCGCGCCGGGCTCCCGGTCGCCGCGCCGGATCTCGGCCGCGAGCGCTATCTCGACCTCATGGGGCACGACAAGAAAGTCGAAGGCGGCAAGCTCAAGTTCGTGGTGCTGAAAGCGATCGGTAACGCGATCGTCAGCGAAGCCCCGGCGGCGCCGCTCGCAGACGTGCTCGACCAGCCGGCCGTGCATGCCTGACCGGGGCCTCGCGCCCTACGCGGCGGGCGCCGAGCGCACGCACGGGCGCCGCCATCCCGAGCCGCCGCCTCGCGGTCGCACCGAATACCAGCGCGACCGCGACCGCATCATCCACTCGACCGCTTTTCGCCGGCTCGAGTACAAGACCCAGGTCTTCGTCAATCACGAAGGCGATCTCTTCCGCACCCGTCTCACGCACAGCCTCGAAGTCGCGCAGCTCGGGCGCTCGATCGCGCGCAATCTCGAGCTCAACGAAGACCTGACCGAAGCGATCACCCTCGCTCACGACCTCGGGCACACCCCTTTCGGCCACGCCGGGCAGGACGCGCTCAACGCGTGCATGAAGCCTCACGGCGGCTTCGAGCACAACCTGCAAAGCCTGCGAGTGGTCGACCTCCTCGAGCAGCGCTACGCCGCTTTCGACGGTCTCAACCTCACTTTCGAGACTCGCGAAGGCATCCTCAAGCACTGTTCGCTCAAGAACGCGCGTGAGCTCGGCGAAGTCGGCGAGCGCTTCGTGAAGAAGAAAAGGCCTTCGCTCGAAGCGCAGATCGCCAATCTCGCCGACGAGATCGCCTACAACAACCACGACGTCGACGACGGGCTGCGCTCGGGCCTGCTCGAGCTCGACCAGCTCTGCGAAGTCGCGATCTTCAAGCGCCACCGCGCCGAAGCGCTTCAGGCATTCCCCGGGCTCACCGGCAGGCGCCTCATCAACGAGACGGTGCGCCGGATGATCGATACCCTCGTCACCGACTTGATCGAAACGAGCGCGAAACGCATCCGCAGGCAAGCGCCGGCCAGCGTCGAAGAAGTGCGTGCAGCCCCGCCGCTCATCGCTTTCAGCGAGGCGATCCGCGACGCTCAGCTCGAGCTGAAGCGCTTCCTGCACGAAAACCTCTACCGCCACTACCGCGTCGCGCGCAATTCGAGCAAGGCGCGACGCATCGTGACCGAGCTTTTCGGCGCTTTCGCCGCCGAGCCCGAGCTCCTGCCGCCCGAATACCAGGCGCGGGCAGGGGAGAACAGGCAACGCGGGGTCGCCGATTACATCGCCGGGATGACCGACCGCTATGCGATGCTCGAGCACCGCCGGCTCTTCGCGATAGAGCCGACCTGAGCTTTCCGCGAGGGGGTCGCGGTCATTTTTTTATTGAAGTAACCCCTTGAAGTAGGTAGACTTAACGGGTTTCACTCCCGGTTTGGCATCACACCTGTCGCAGCGCAACAACAGGTGTGCCCAACCGCTTGAACCAACGGCTTTTTGGAGAAACCCCGGTGAACGGATCAGGTCTGCCACTGCCCCAGGGCCTTTACGACCCCGCGAACGAGCACGACGCCTGCGGCGTCGGCTTTGTCGCGAACATCAAGGGCCGTAAAAGCCACGCGATCATCCAGCAGGGCCTGCAGATACTGCGCAACCTGACTCACCGCGGCGCGGTCGGCGCGGACCCGCTCGCCGGCGACGGCGCGGGCATCCTGCTGCAGATCCCCGACACCTTCTTCCGCGAGGAAATGGCGGCGCAGAGCGTGCGCCTTCCCCCGCTCGGCCAGTACGGCGTCGGTATGGTCTTCCTGCCGAAGGAACCGGCCTCCCGGCTCGCGTGCGAATACGAGATCGAGCGCGCGATCAAGGACGAAGGCCAGGTCTGCCTCGGCTGGCGCGACGTGCCTTGCGACAGCTCGAGCCTCGGCGAATCGGTCAAGCGGATCGAACCGGTCATCCGCCAGGTCTTCATCGGCCGCGGCAAAGGCGTCACGGTCACCGACGCGCTCGAGCGCAAGCTCTACATCATCCGCAAATCGGCGGGTCACGCGATCCAGCAGCTGAAGCTCGCGCACGGCAAGGAGTTCTACGTGCCGTCGATGTCGGCGCGGACCATCGTCTATAAAGGGATGCTGCTCGCGAACCAGGTCGGCGCGTATTACAAAGACCTGCAGGACGAGCGCCTGACCTCCGCGCTCGCGCTCGTGCACCAGCGCTTTTCCACCAACACGTTCCCGACCTGGCAGCTCGCGCATCCGTTCCGCCTGATCGCCCACAACGGCGAGATCAATACACTCCGCGGCAACGTGAACTGGATCCGCGCGCGCCAGGGGGCGATCTCGAGCCCGATCCTCCAGAAGGATCTCGACAAGGTCTGGCCGCTGATCTACCCGGGCCAATCGGACTCGGCGTCGTTCGACAACGCCTTCGAGCTGCTGGTCATGAGCGGATACTCGATCGCGCACGCGATGATGATGATGATCCCCGAAGCATGGGAGAACCATCAGCACATGGATGCGAGCCGCCGCGCGTTCTACGAATACCACGCGGCGATGATGGAGCCGTGGGACGGCCCCGCGTCGATCGCGTTCACCGACGGGCGCCAGATCGGCGCGACGCTCGACCGCAATGGGCTGCGCCCTTCGCGCTACATCGTGACCGACGACGACCTCGTGATCATGGGGTCGGAGAGCGGCTGCCTGCCGATCCCGGAAGAGAAGATCGTCAAGAAGTGGCGCCTCCAGCCGGGCAAGATGTTCCTGGTCGACCTCGAAAAAGGCCGCATCATCGACGACCGCGAGCTGAAGGAAAGCCTCGCCTCGGCGAAACCGTACGCGGAATGGATCGAGCGCATCCGCATCAAGCTCGACGACCTGCCCGCGCCGTCGGAGCCGCGCCCGGTTCCCAACGAGTCGCTCCTCGACCTGCAGCAGGCTTTCGGCTACACCCAGGAAGACGTCAAGTTCCTGATGAGCCCGATGGGCATGAACGGCGAAGAGCCGATCGGCTCGATGGGCAACGATTCGCCGATGGCGGTGCTCTCGGACAAGAACAAGACGCTGTATCACTACTTCAAGCAGCTCTTCGCGCAGGTGACCAACCCGCCGATCGACCCGATCCGCGAAGAGCTCGTGACGAGCCTGGTGTCGTTCATCGGACCGAAGCCGAACCTGCTCGGCGTCGATGAAATGAACCCGCCACTGCGCCTCGAAGTGTCGCAGCCGGTGCTCGATTTCGAGCAGATGGAGACGGTGCGCGCGATCGAGCGCTACACCGACGGCAAGTTCAAGTCGTTCGAGCTCGACATCACCTATCCGCTCGCGTGGGGCAAGCAGGCGATCGAAGCGCGGCTCGCGAGCCTCGCCGCGCAGGCTGAAGACGCGGTGCGCGCCGGTTTCTCGATCCTGATCCTGTCCGACCGCCGCGCCCATCGCGATCAGGTCGCGATACCCGCGCTGCTCGCGCTGTCCTCGATCCACCAGCACCTCGTGAACCGGGGGCTGCGCACTTCGACGGGGCTGGTCGTCGAAACCGCGTCGGCGCGCGAAGTGCACCACTTCGCGCTCCTCGGCGGCTACGGCGCCGAAGCGGTCCACCCGTATCTGGCTTTCCAGACACTCGACGACCTGGCGCAGGCGAAGCTCCTCGGCGCCGACGTCGACTCGCAGAAAGCGTGCAAGAACTTCGTCAAGGCGATCGGCAAGGGGCTCAAGAAAGTGATGTCCAAGATGGGCATCTCGACTTACATGTCGTACACCGGCGCGCAGATCTTCGAAGCGGTCGGACTGTCGCGCGAGCTGATCGAGAAGTACTTCTCGGGAACGACCTCGAACATCGGCGGCATCGGCGTTTTCGAAGTCGCCGAAGAAGCGATACGCGTGCACCGCGCGGCGTTCAGCCGTGACGCGGTGCTCGCCAACGCGCTCGACGCGGGCGGCGAGTACGCGTGGCGAGTGCGCGGCGAAGAGCACATGTGGACCCCCGACGCGATCGCGAAGCTCCAGCACGCCGGACGCGCCAACAGCTATTCGACGTTCAAGGAATACGCTCAGCTCATCAACGACCAGTCGACGCGCCACATGACGTTTCGCGGGCTGTTCGAGTTCAAGCTCGCCCAGTGCACCCCCGTGCCGATCGAGGAAGTCGAGCCCGCGGCCGAGATCGTCAAGCGCTTCTCGACCGGCGCGATGTCGCTCGGGTCGATCTCCACCGAAGCGCACACCTCGCTCGCGATCGCGATGAACCGCATCGGTGGCAAGTCGAACACCGGCGAAGGCGGCGAAGACCGCAATCGCTACGCGCCGATCCAGGCCGGCGAGACCCTCGCGTCGCGCTTAGGACCCGGCAGCATCGTTCGCGACATCGAGCTCCAGGCGGGAGACTCGCTCAAGTCCAAGATCAAGCAGGTCGCTTCAGGCCGCTTCGGCGTCACCGCCGAATATCTCGCGAGCGCCGAGCAGATCCAGATCAAGATGGCGCAGGGCGCGAAGCCCGGCGAAGGCGGGCAGCTCCCCGGCAAGAAAGTGTCGGAATACATCGCGCTGCTGCGCTATTCCACGCCCGGGGTCGAGCTCATCTCGCCGCCGCCGCATCACGACATCTATTCGATCGAAGACCTGGCGCAGCTCATCCACGATCTGAAGAACGCGAACTCGGCGGCTTCGATCTCGGTGAAGCTGGTGTCCGAAGTCGGCGTCGGCACGGTCGCCGCCGGTGTCACCAAGGCGAAAGCGGATCACGTCACCATCTCGGGCCACGACGGCGGCACCGGGGCGTCCCCGTGGTCGTCGATCAAGCACGCCGGCACGCCGTGGGAGCTCGGCCTCGCCGAAACCCAGCAGACCCTGGTGCTCAACCGCCTGCGCGGACGCATCACGGTGCAGGCCGACGGCCAGATGAAGACCGGCCGCGACGTCGTGGTCGGTGCGCTCCTGGGCGCGGACGAGTTCGGTTTTGCGACCGCGCCGCTGGTGGTTTCGGGCTGCATCATGATGAGGAAATGCCACCTCAACACGTGCCCGGTCGGCGTCGCGACGCAAGACCCCGAGCTCCGCAAGAAATTCACGGGCAAGCCCGAGCACGTCATCAATTACTTCTTCTTCGTCGCCGAGGAAGTGCGTGAGCTCATGGCCGAGCTCGGCATTCGCCGCTTCAACGATCTCATCGGCCGCGCCGACCTGCTCGACACCCGCAAAGGCATCGAGCACTGGAAAGCGCGCGGTCTGGACTTCAGCCGCATCTTCCACCAGCCGCAGGTCGGCCCGGAAGTCGCACGCTATCGCCAGGAAGACCAGGACCACGGCCTCGACAAGGCGCTCGACCACCGCCTGATCGAGCTCTCGCAGCCCGCGCTCGAGCGCGGCGACAAAGTCACCATCGACATGCCGATCCGCAACCTGAATCGCACCGTCGGCACGATGCTCTCGGGCGAGATCGCGAAGCGCTACGGCCACGAAGGTCTCGCCGACGACACGATTCACCTCCGCTTCGCAGGCTCGGCTGGGCAGAGCCTCGGCGCGTTCCTCGCCAAAGGGGTCACGATCGAAGTGATCGGCGACACCAACGATTACTGCGGCAAAGGCCTGTCAGGCGGACGCATTTCGGTCCAGCCGTCGCCGAAGTTCCGCGGCAAGCCCGGCGAGAACGTCATCACCGGCAACGTGGTGCTCTACGGCGCGATCGCGGGCGAAGCGTATTTCCGGGGGGTCGGCGGCGAGCGCTTCGCGGTTCGCAACTCGGGCGCCGAGACGGTCGTCGAAGGCGTCGGCGACCATGGCTGCGAATACATGACCGGAGGCACGGTCGTGGTGCTCGGTCTCACCGGGCGCAACTTCGCCGCCGGCATGTCGGGCGGCATCGCGTACGTGCTCGACGAGGACGGCGGGTTCAAAAGCCGCTGCAACCCGGCGATGGTCGATCTCGAGCCGGTGCTGACCGAAGTCGAGCAGGACGCGAAGCTTTCGCGGGACCTGTGGCACCAGGGTCTCGCCGACGAAGTCGTGCTGCGCGATCTCATCGAACGCCACGCGCGTTACACCGGAAGCGCCCAGGCGAAGGAAATCCTCGAGCAGTGGGCGCAGGTCCGCGGCCGCTTCGTCAAAGTGTTCCCGAAAGAGTACCGGCGCGCACTCGCAGAGCTGGCCGCCAGGCACAAGAGAATCGCCGCCTGACGGCTGCAACGAAAGACACCCCGCTCGCGTACACGCGGAAAGCCGGCACGCCGGCGCACCGCGCTCGCGCGCTTACACGTTAGAGTAGACGACATGGGCAAGATCACCGGATTCATGGAGTTCGAGCGGCTCGCGGAAGCGTACGAACCGCCGCAGGAGCGCGTTCGCCACTGGCGCGAATTCGTCGCGAGGCTGCCCGACGAGCAGGCGGGCGTGCAGGGCGCGCGCTGCATGGACTGCGGCACGCCGTTCTGCATGAGCGGCTGCCCGGTCAACAACATCATTCCGGACTGGAACGATCTCGTTTACCGCCAGGACTGGAAGCGCGCGATCGACACGCTGCATTCCACCAACAACTTCCCCGAGTTCACCGGCCGGGTCTGTCCCGCGCCGTGCGAAGCCGCGTGCACGCTCAACATCAATGCGGACCCGGTCGGCATCAAGTCGATCGAGCACGCGATCGCCGACAAGGCCGCGGAGAACGGCTGGATCACGCCGCGGCCGATCGACCGCAAGACCGGCAAGCGCGTCGCGGTCGTGGGCTCAGGCCCCGCCGGGCTCGCGGCAGCCCAGCAGCTCGCGCGGGCAGGGCACGACGTCGTGGTCTTCGAGAAAGCCGACCGCATCGGCGGCCTGCTGCGCTACGGCATCCCCGACTTCAAGATGGAAAAGCATCTCATCGACCGCCGCGTCGAGCAGATGGAAGCCGAAGGCGTCGAGTTTCGGGTGAACCAGCACGTCGGGGTCAACGTCGATCCCAAAGCGCTCGCCGCCGATTTCGACGCCGTGGTGCTCTCCGGCGGCGCTGAATTTCCCCGCGACCTGCCGGTTCCCGGGCGCGAGCTCGCAGGCGTGCACTTCGCGATGGATTTCCTGCCGCAGCAGAACAAAGTCGTCGCGGGAGATCGCGTGCCCGAGCAGATCCTCGCCACCGACAAGCACGTGATCGTGATCGGCGGCGGCGACACCGGCTCCGACTGCGTCGGCACGTCGAACCGCCACGGCGCCGCATCGGTCACCCAGTTCGAGCTCCTGCCCCAACCTCCCGAGCAGGAGAACAAGCCGCTGGTCTGGCCATACTGGCCGGCGAAGCTGCGCAGCTCGAGCTCGCACGAGGAAGGCTGCCATCGCGACTGGGCGGTCGCGACCAAGCGCTTCGAAGGGCGCGACGGCAAGGTCGAGAAGCTCATCGCCGCGCGAGTCGCGTGGCAGAAGGACGCCAACGGCCAGCTGGTGATGCGCGAAGTGCCGGGCAGCGAGTTCGAGATGAAAGCCGACCTGGTGCTCCTCGCGATGGGTTTCCTGGGACCGGTGCACACCGGGCTCCTCGAGCAGCTTCCAGTCGGGCGCGATCCTCGCGGCAATGTCGCAGCCGACACCGAGAACTATCGCACTTCGCTGCCGAAAGTCTTCGCGGCGGGCGACATGCGGCGCGGCCATTCGCTGATCGTGTGGGCGATCCGCGAAGGGCGCCAGTGCGCCCGCGCGGTCGACGAGTTCCTGATGGGCTGCTCAGAGCTGCCGCGCTAGCCGTGCTAGCGCGAGGCGCCGGTTACACCAAGGAGGGAACCAAGGTTCCCTCCTTGAACCTCCCTCCTCTGGCTGACCCCGATGCCGAGTAACAAGCTCAAGAACGACACGCTCATCAGGGCGCTCTTGCGCCAGCCCACCGAGTACACCCCGGTCTGGATCATGCGCCAGGCCGGGCGTTACCTGCCGGAGTACAACGCGACGCGCAAACGCGCGGGAAGCTTCCTGAAGCTCGCCAAAAGCCCCGACCTCGCGACCGAAGTCACGCTCCAGCCGCTCGCGCGTTTTCCGCTCGACGCGGCGATCCTGTTCTCGGACATTCTGACGGTTCCGGACGCGATGGGCCTCGGCCTTTATTTCGTCGAAGGCGAAGGCCCCAAGTTCGAGCGGCCGCTGCGCGACGAATGGGAAGTGCGCAATCTCTTCGTTCCAGACCCCCACGAGCACCTGCGCTACGTGATCGACGCGGTCTCGCAGATCCGCCGAGCGCTCGACGGGCGCGTGCCGCTGATCGGTTTCTCGGGCAGCCCGTACACCCTCGCGTGCTACATGGTCGAAGGCGGAGCGAGCGCTGACTTTCGGCTGATCAAGACCATGCTGTACGCACGGCCCGACCTCCTGCACCACATCCTCTCGGTCAACGCGCAGGCAGTCACCGCGTATCTCAATGCGCAGATCGAAGCCGGCGCGCAGGCGGTGATGTTGTTCGACACCTGGGGCGGGTCGCTCAGCGACGCGGCATACCGCGAGTTCTCGCTCAGCTACATGCAGCAGGTCGTGAGCGGGCTCATCACCGAGCACGACGGCCAGCGCATCCCGCGCATCGTCTTCACCAAAGGCGGCGGCGCGTGGCTCGAAGACATCGCCGCGATCGGTGCCGACGCGGTGGGGCTCGACTGGACGGTCAACATTGGCGCCGCGCGCGGCCGGATCGGTCACGTTGCGGCACTGCAAGGCAACGCCGATCCTTCGGTGTTGTTCGGTTCCTCCGAGCGCATCCAGCACGAAGTCGCCGCAGTGCTCGCCTCTTACGGGCACGGCCCGGGCCATGTTTTCAACCTCGGGCACGGGATTTCGCAGCACACCGACCCCGAGCGTTTGGGGGTCCTGATTGATGCGGTGCACGATCTCAGCCGCCCCTACCATTGACGCTGTTCCGCGGCGGAAAGCGTCTTTTTCGCCGCTTTAATAAAAATATTATGCACAGCAACGCTTTAGCCGCACGCTGCGCTGCGCCAGCCGGCGGCATGCCTTGCACACGCCGCATAACCGCCTGAAAGCAAATGAGTTTTCGCCGTCGAGCACCGGCGATCCCGCGCCCGCCCGCACCCCGCCGCAACCGCGGCTACACCGACGCGGCGAAAACATCAACACACTTATCCACAGCGCGCGGCGTACAGTCAGCAATTCATGCGACCGGTGAATGGCTTGGACGCGTATCTCAGAATTCACGTGAGCTGATGCGCCTAAGCCGCTGCGTGGGACATTCCGGCACATGAAAACGGTGACGGTCGGACTCGACGTCCCGGTGGACCGCCTTTTCGAGTACCTCGCGCCTGCGGTCGACGAAGGCGACATCGGAAAACGCGTCATCGTCCCCTTCGGCAGGCGCACCGCAGTCGGCGTCGTGCTCGGCATCGACGAGCCCTCCTCGTTTCCCCGCGACAAGCTGAAACCGGTCCAGCGCGTCCTGCGCGACGAGCCGGGGTTCGGCGCCGA
>JAQGNC010000497.1 GCA_028292065.1 Betaproteobacteria bacterium | reverse complement strand
CATCGGGACCGACACCGCCCGTCATGTCCATCAGCGAATCGTAGATGTTCACCTCTTCGTAATTTAGCGTATCGGTCGCGCCCGCTTTGTCCCGCGCCATCGCGAGCCGTTCCGGGAAGCGGTCGATGCCGATGACGCGCTCGGCGCCGAGCATCTTCGCGCTCGCGATCGCAAACTGGCCGACCGGCCCGCAGCCCCAGACCGCGATGGTGTCGCCCGGTTTGATGTCGCACATCTCGGCGCCCATGTAGCCGGTCGGGAAGATGTCGGAGAGGAACAGCGCTTTCTCATCCGACATACCTTCGGGAACCTTGATCGGACCGACGTCCGCGAACGGCACGCGCGCGTATTCGGCCTGGCCGCCCGCATACCCGCCGAGCATGTGGGAGTAACCGAAGATGCCCGCGGGAGAGTGCCCCATCAGCTTCTCGGCCATCCACGCGTTGGGGTTGGAGTTCTCGCACAGCGAATACGCTTCCGCGCCGCACGCCGCGCAGTTGCCGCACGCGATCGGGAACGGCACGACGACCCGATCGCCGACCTCGAGGTTCTTCACTTCGCGCCCGAGCTCGACGACCTCGCCCATGAACTCGTGCCCGAAGACGTCGCCGTGCTCGCACGTGGGGATCAGGCCGTTGTAGAGGTGCAGGTCCGAGCCGCAGATCGCGGTCGAGGTGATTTTGACGATGGCGTCGCGCTGGTTGAGGATTTTCGGATCGGGCACATTGTCGATCCGCATGTCGCGCTTGCCGTGAAAACAGTTCGCTCTCATCGAATTTCCGCTTTCATAAAAGATGTGTGATGGCTGCAGGCGAGGGCGCCCTTCATGGGCTCAGGACACGCCTGCGCTACTGGACCGCTTCAGGTGCACGCCGGCGCCTGCGCTATTCACCGCTCGGCTGAGCGGGACGCTGCGACACCTGTCCCGTGCCTTCGGGGCTGCCGTCGGAGCGCACGATCTCGCCGGTCTCGATCACCTGCTTCAAGCGCCGCAGATCGTCGAGCGCCTGCTGCTCGGGCGCCTGGTTGAAGAGCATCGCGACCGCGGTGCCGGCGACGCCGCCCGGCGGGTAATACTGCATGTCCACCCGCACGATCGTTCCGCGCCCGCCCGGCCGCGGCTCGAACTCGACCGAGCCCGCGTTGTAGACGTCGCCACCGACCGAGCGCCATGCGATGAGCTGGTTCTCGCGGTCTTCGGTGATCTCCGAATCCCACTCGACCGTCCCGCCGCCGGGGGCCTGGGTCACCCAGTGCGTGCGCCCGGGTCCGGTCTCGGTCACCGACTGCAGGTGAAGCATGAAACGCGGAAGGTTCCGGAAGTCGTGCCAGAAGCGATAAACGTCTTCCGGGGACTTGTTGATCGTGATGCTGCGCTTGAAGCGGATCGCGCCTTCTTCGGTCATCGCGCCTTTCTCGCGGCTCAACTCCTGCGCGCACATGACGTCGAGCGCGGTGACCGCGAGCACGTTAGCCGTGCCGAACAGGACGCCGACCTTGTTGGTGCTCGGGTGGACGAACGCGGCGCCGAGCGTCGCGAGGTCGACCGCGTCTCCCGCCACTCGCGCCCATACGCCTGCGGCGGGTTTGCGGCCCTGGCTGAAAATCATCAACCCCGCGGCGATCTCGCGCAGGCCGTAGAGCCGGATGAGCCCGGTGTGCCTGCCTTCGCCGCCGCACAGGCGCGCGACCGCGCGCGGCGCGAGCAGCTCCGCGAGACCGAGCCCGATGCTGAACCAGCCGAGGCCGCGCGCGACCTTCTCCGCGCCGATGTCCTTCAGCCCGCTTTGTTCCCACAGTTGCCGGGACTGCTGGTTCACCAGCTTTCCGACCTCACCCGGGCCGTGAGACGGCCTCGAGCCCTGGAGGCTCACCGCTTTTTGCACCAGTTCTGTCACATCCATAATGGGGATCGTCCTTTTGATCGACGTGTTCGTTCGGGGTTGTGCTCACCACTGGGTAAGCGGAAGGAAAGAGGGTTGCCGGGAGCAAGCTGCATCGGCCATGCCCATGTGGGTAGCGGCGGAGCGCCGCAGCGGTTTGTCCAATGGCCGCGCAGGTTTAGCCGGGCAGCGAAGCTGCGCGCGGGCGCGAGTCGCTGTGCAAAAGTGAGTGGACGCGGTCACTTCGGCATCCACGTTTGCCGATGCGCCGAAACGGCGCACCGCCGTTCACTTGCGCCGGGCAGCGAGAAACAGGCAAAACAGGAGCGACGACGCGAGCACGATCGCGCCCGCCGAGGCACGACGAGCGCGCACGCGGCGGCGCGCCCTGCGCCCGGCCTCGGCGTAGGCATAGCGCATCGAGATCGAGCTTCCAGGACGCACCGGCGTGGGCGGGTCGCTCGCGGGAAAGGTCTCCTCGATCGCTTCGTCGAGCAGCCACTCGTCGTGTCCGGGCGCGCCGGGGTTCGCCGCCGGCGAGTCCGCATCGGCGCCGATGCCGCCGCCGCGCGTGCGCCGTGCGGGTGCATGGTCACTCTGAGTCATGATGCGAACCCTCCGGGCAAAGAAACGCATTCGAAATGCAAGCCGGATGCCCCCGCGCGTTGCGGCACAATACGCACACCAACCCGAACGAACCATCCCCCAAGGAGACAAGACATGCTGACGCTTTATTTCAGCCCCGGTGCGTGCTCGATGGCTTCGCACATCGGCCTCGAAGAGACCGGAGCGCAGTACGAAGAGAAGCCGACGATGCTCATGAAAGGCGAGCACAAGACCGAGGCGTACCTGAAGATCAATCCGCGGGGGAAGGTGCCTGCGCTCGAGGTCGACGGGAAAGTGATCACCGAGAACACCGCGATACTGACTTACCTCGGCCGGCAGTTCCCGGACAGGAAACTGCTGCCCTCGGACCCGGTCGCCGAGGCGCAATGCATCTCGACGATGGCGTGGCTCTCGAACGTCGTCCATCCGTCGTACGGGCATTACCTCAAGCCCGACCGCTACGCGGAAAGCGAAACGGCGCAGGCGGAAGTGAAGCAGATGGGCAACAAGGCGTTCTTCGCGAACCTGAAAGAGATCGATTCGATGCTTCAGGGCAAGCAGTGGATCATGGGCGATCAGTACACCGTCGCCGATCCGTACGCGCTGGTGTTCTACGGCTGGGGCGTGCGCGGAAACTTTCCGGTGAACGAGCTGGCCGCGTATACCGCGTGGAAAGACCGCATGCTCGCACGGCCGGCGGTGCGGAAGATCCTCGAGAGCGAGGGGAACGTGCTGGTGAAGCCGGCGTGATCTGGCGGTAGACCAGAATGGGGTCTGACCCCATCAACCCGGTAGGGATGGGGTCAGACCCCGGTTTGGATCTTGATCGTGGCGGTAGACCATGATGGGGTCTGACCCCATCAAGCCGATAGGGATGGGGTCAGACCCCGGTTTGATCCTGGACCACACCGGGGTCAGACCCCATTCCTATCGGATCAACGGGGTCTGACCCCATCACGGCCTACCGCCGGGTTTGAATGTGTCACACCCATTCACGTCGCCTTTTTCCAGGCCCTGGCGCAGCCAGCGCACGCGCTGCGCGGACGTGCCGTGAGTGAATGAATCGGGAACGGCGTAGCCCTGCGACTGTTTCTGCAGGGTGTCGTCGCCGATCGCGGTGGCGGCGGTGATCGCTTCTTCCACGTCGCCCGGCTCGAGGATGCGCTTGTTGCGGTCGGCGCGGCTCGCCCACACGCCGGCGAGGCAGTCCGCCTGGAGCTCGAGCTTCACCGAGAGCTGGTTGTAGGCCTGCTGCGAGACGCGTCCTCGCTGCTGGTCGACTCGCGCGGTGATGCCGAGCAGGTTCTGGACGTGGTGCCCGACTTCGTGGGCGATCACGTACGCCTGCGCGAAATCGCCGCCGGCGTGAAAACGCTGGCGCATGAGCTCGTAGAACCGCAGGTCGATGTACACCTTCTGGTCGCCGGGGCAGTAGAAAGGACCCGTCGCGGCCTGGCCCATGCCGCAAGCGGTCGGCAGCGAGCCGGTGAAAAGCACGAGCTTCGGCGGCCGGTACTGCCGGCCGGCTTCGCTGAAAATCGCCGACCACGTGTCCTCGGTCGACGCGAGAACGCGTGAG
>JAQGNC010000489.1 GCA_028292065.1 Betaproteobacteria bacterium | reverse complement strand
CTCGCGCTGCTCTTCGACCGCGTGCCTCCGGTTCCTGCGCCGGCCATCAGGCAAATGCTCGAGCGTGAGCTCGGCGGCCGCGTCGAAGACATCTTTCGCGCGTTCGACTGGGAGCCGATCGCCGCGGCGTCGGTTGCGCAGGTGCATCGCGCGGTGATGGTCGACGGGACCGACGTCGCCGTCAAGATCCAGAGACCGGGCATCGCGCGGATCTTCGCGTCCGACATGCGCAACCTGCGGCGCGCAGCCGTGCTCGCCGACCACCTGCACGCGCTCGGCCACCAGTCTACTTACGAAGCGCTGCACGAGTTCGAGCGTTACACGAGTCGCGAGATGGATTTTCGCACCGAGGGCCGCACCGCCGATCGCCTGCGCGAGCATGCCGAGCGCTACGAGCACGTGCCTCGCGTCTTCTGGGCGCACACGACCTCACGCGTGCTGACGATGGAGTTCGTGAACGGCCATCGGCTGTCCGATCTCATACACGCCGCGAGCGGCGCGCCTGACGATTCGTCCGCGCCGGTCGACCTCGACGTGGCGATACAGCATCTCGCCCACGCGAGCCTGCGCCAGCTGTTCGTCACCGGCTTCTTCCACGCCGACCCGCACCCGGGCAACATTTTCCTGATGCAGGACGGCTCGGTCACCTTCATCGATTTCGGTATTTTCGGCGAGCTTTCCCGCGAGCGGCGCGAGACCATCGCGTCGTACATCGAAAACGTGGCGCTCGGGAACGCAGAGCTGGCCTACAGTCATTTCCAGCGCCTGCTCAACCCGACCCCGCAAACCGATCACTATCGCCTGAAGCGTGAGGTGAAGGAAATCTTTCGACGCTGGTACAACGCGTCGGCCGACCCGACCACCCCACCGATAGAGCGTCACCTCGGGCTCTACTTCGGCGAATTCATCTCGGCGATCCGGCGCAACAAGGTTACGATGGGCATCGACACGCTGCTTTTCTGGAGAGCGCTCATCACACTCGATGCGACAGCCCTGAGGTTCAGGCAACGGTTCGACCTGCTCGACGCGATGCAGAAGTTCTTTGCGGAGCATCGGCCTTCGTTGTGGGACCGCGTCGTGCAGATGCTCAGCGACGAAAAGGCATGGGCCGCGGCCGGCGCGCTCGTGGCGGACGGGCCAGGACACGTCGCAGCGCTGTCCTCACGCTGCGCGAGTGGCCACGGCGCGCTCGACGTCCTCGACAAAGGCGCGTCGGTGAGCCGCCGCGACGGCGATGCGGACGTGCGCCTGCTGTCCGCCTGTGTCGCGGCAGTGTCGCTCTCGCTCGTGGTTTTCCTGACGCCCGTCGACGGTCCCTGGCGGGTGGGTCTCGCGTCTCTACTGGCCCTCAGCATAGGCGCGACGGCATGGACCGCCTGGCGGGCTCGTTGATCGCGCCCGAGGAAAGCAGCGCCGCGGCGCGGAGCGGGCCGGAACGGCTCGTGCGCTTTCTCGCGCGACGCGGGCCTTTGTTCGTCAAGATGGGCCAGTTTCTCGCGCTGCGCCCCGACGTGCTGCCGCAGGCGTACTGCGAAGCGCTGCTGCAGCTGGTCGACCGCGCCCCGGCGATCGACTGGAAGTCAATCGAGCAGATCCTCACCGAGGATTTCGGCGCGCCTCCCGCGAAGATCTTCCGCAGTATCCGCAAACGCCCCCTGGCCGCGGGGTCGATCGCGCAGGTGCACCTCGCCGAAACGCACGGCGGTGAAACCGTCGCGGTGAAGGTCCAGCGTCCGAACCTGCGCGCGCAGGCGGATCGCGACGTTCGCCTCGCGCGGCGCCTCGCACGATTCCTCGAAACGTTCCGCATCGGCCCTTTGGTCGCGCCGACCGAAGTCGTCGACGAGATCGAGGACTGGCTGCGCCAGGAGCTCGATTTCGCGCGCGAGCTCGACAACCAGACGCGCATGTACGATTTGCTGCACACCGATCCGCGCGTACGCATACCGAGACCGTTTGCCGAGCTTTCAGCGGCCCGCGTGGTCACCAGCGAATACATCGAAGGCATAGCTTTCAGCGAGCTCGTGAGGCGCAGGGGCGCGGCGCCGCGGCCCCGCAGCGGAGATCTTTCCGTCGACGCGGCGGTGCTCGCCGAGAATCTTCTGCTTTCGTTGTTCCACCAGGTCTTTCGCGCGCGACGTTTTCATGCCGACCCGCATCCCGGCAATCTCGTTGCGATGCCCGGCAGCATCGTCGGCTTCGTCGATTTCGGCCTGGTCGACACCCTGCCTGCGAATACCGAAGAAGTGCAGGCCGCCTACCTCAACGCGCTTTACAACAACGACGTTCACGGGATGTACGTCTCGATCATACGAATTCTCGAGCCGACGCCGGAGACCGACCTCGAGCCTTTCCGGCGCGACTTCTACGAGGAGACCCAGCGCTGGCTCGCGAGGCTCGAAGACGAAGCCGAGAACGTTTCGGGGCGGTCGACCACCGGCAGCTATCTCATCGTGCTGATGAGGCTCGCGCGCCAGCACCGCATGCGCGTGCCGCGCTCGATCCTCGCGCTGTACCGGACCCTGCTCACCGCCGAGACCGTCGCCTACCAGATCGGCGGGACGGCGACCCTGCGCAGCGTAGGGCGGCGCTTCTTCGCGGGATTTCCGATCGAGCGGCTCCTGCGCGATCTCACGCCGGAGCGTGTGACCGCGAGCCTGATGCAGCTCGCCGAGATCGCGCGCTCGGCGCCGGGACAGGTCCAGGAAATTCTTTCAGATCTCGCCGAGGGGCGCTTCGTGCTCGCGGTGCGCTCCGACGAATCCGAGAGGAAGCGACGCGCCAACAACCGGCGTACCCGGCTGCTCGCGCTCGCCATCATCTCTACCGGAGTCGCTGCGCTGCTGACGGGCGCGGACCGGCTCGATCCGACGCTCTCTACGCTGCTGTGGACGGTGCTCGCCGGGCTCTACGCCGCAATCGCGGTGCTGTGGTGGCGCCTGAAGTGAGCGATGGCGGGAACGCGTCGAGCGGGTGGCCGCCCGATCACGCGAGTGTCGCGTTCGGCAGGAGGCCGTTCCTCGCGAGTACCCACTCGGTGCTGAACACCATCTGGCGGATGAGGAACTGCCCGATCGCGCTGTCGAATATGCTCAGCGCGAGATCGTCGTCCGCATAAGCCCGCCGCAGCAGCAGGGTCGCGGCGCGGATGACCACCTCCTCCCGGTCCGCGACGCTCATCCTGCCGAGCTGCTCGGTCAGGCGCCACAGCGAGTCGATCGTCTGCACGTGGGGCGCGGTCAGGTTCCCGACTTTCGCCACGACGTTCACGAGCAGCTCCGCGGTGTACTGCGACGAACTGGTCGGTAAAATTCCATACAGCGCCTGCACCTCGGCATCGATGTTGCGACGTGCGTCCCGCAACTCGCGCTCGTAGCGCGAAGGGAAAAACACCAGCTCACGCAGCACCACCCACGCGTGCCACAGCCACGCATTCAGGCGCAGAAGGTTGCCGTAGCGCCCCTGGAAGAATTTCGGAAGCGCGACGTGGTCGACCGGTTTCCACGCGTCGTGAATGTTGAGCGCCTGGACGATCCAGTCGATCTGTATGCCGACGAATGGCGAGACAAGCACGTCTTCGACCGGCTCGATAAGACCGGTCGTATCGTACCCGCGCAGCACGCGGGTGACGGTGTCGACCGAAAAGCGCCGCTTGAAGGCACCGGTGCCGTCGCCGAAGCGCTCCGCCTCGTGCACTGTCGCGAGCACGAGGTCGTGCACAGCCGCGCGCAAGCCTTCGTCCCAGCGCAGTATGTGGGGTATCTCGGCGAGTTTCCGGAACGCTTCGGCGGCGGCATCGATGATCGTCAAGCCGCCGTGCTTGACCTGAAATTCATCGAGCAGCTTTTCGATCGCCGCGCTCGTCGCATCGACCTCGGGTGAAGCCGGGGTCGGTTGCTGTCGCCCACAGTCGCGAAACAGCTGCGAACACAGGTCGTTGGCGATCGCGTCCATGCACCCGCCCATCAGAGCGGGCCTGCGCGCGCTGTCAGGCTGGGCCATGCGCACGCTCCGCGTCTGCAGTCCCGGCGCGTCCCGCGCGCGGGTCTCGACCGCTCACGCGATCGCCCCCACCGCCGAGCGTGCCCTCGCGCGGCCGACCGTGATCCTTGTTTCCAGGGTACCCAGCCTCAGCACGAGGAACGCGGAGTAGAGCACGCCGAACACACTGAAGCCGCGGCCGACAATGCCGAGCACGGCGTGGATGTGCACCACGATCAAGTAGAGGTGGATCAGCACCGAGACCGTCACGAACAGGGTGACGACCACGCGCACTTCCGGATCTGCGAAGCGCGGCACCAGCGCGCTGCGAAAAAGCCACAGCATGAAAGCGCAATAGCCGCCGAGCACCACGAACGCCCAGTCCGCCGCGAAAGGAAGGTCGACCAGGCGGAACGAAGTCGTCAGCACCAGCAGGTGCGCGACCAGCTCGCCGAGATACGCGAGCGCGCCGGCCTTGCCGAACGTCCGCGCGAAGAAGGCGAGGTGCGACGTCAGAAACTCGTACACGCGCTGCCAGACGTTCATCTTCCCTCCAGTCTAGAAAGTATCCAGATGCGGGATGACGCCGATGTTCAGCAGATGCTTGGGGTCGAGCTCGTTCTTCAACCGGTTCCATTTCGTGATGGTGTCGGTGCCGTAGTGCTTCACGACCTGGGCCGGTGTGAGGTTGTGGTAGCCGTACAGATAGCGGCGGCCGTTCATCTCGTAGCAGAGGGCGGTCAGCTCGTCGGCCATCGCGACCGCTTTGTCCTGAAGATCGCGCGCGACGTCGGGCATGATCGCCACACCCATCGCCATGTCGGGCTCGTTCGGCAGATCGAGCGCGACCGGGAAGGCGTCCGAGTGTTTCTTGAGGAAGAACGTGACGAAGCTGTCGATGTTCAGCAGCCCGTGGAAGACCGACTGTTTCGAGATGTTCTTCTTCAGGCCATACCTGACGATGATCCTCTTCGCCTCTTTCATGAAATCGTTGTAGGACGCGCGTGGAAGGATGCAGTCGCACCAGGGGTGCACGAGGGCCGGGTCGTCGTATCGCAGCGATGCCCTCAAAGGCCTCCTGCCGACGAGCATGTCGCACAGACCGTCGAGCAGATACACCCAGAAATTCTCGGCGGCGGGATAGAAATAGACGATTTCCCTCTTCGGAAACGCGACCGGCTCGAAGCGGGTGTCGATGTTGGAGTCGCGCAGATCCATGTACATCACCACGCCGCCGTGGTAGGTTTTTTTGACGTAGCTGTCGAACGCCTCGAGCGCCGCCGCGTCGGGCTCGACGACCTCGTGGATCACCGTGAGCAGCTTCAGGTCGAGCTTGGTCGTGATGTGCGCGCTGAGCGGCTCGCCGGGGTCATCGGCGTGCATCACGCCGCCCGATATGTCTTCCTGGGTCGCGACGCCGTTGAAGAAAGGGTCTTTTCGCGCCTGCTCGAGATCGACGACGTAAGCGTCGAGGTCGCGATACACCAGGATCGCGGCGATCACGAATTGCGCGCTGTCGACCACGCGCACCGTCACGCTCGCCATCACGCCGAGCCGCGAGAAACCGCCGAGGGAATAGAAGAAATAATCGGGGTTCTGCGTGGGCGAGCAGGTGATCCTTTCGCCTTTCATCGTGACGAGCTCGATCGACTCGACCGCGTTCCAGAACCCGCCGGCCGCGGCACCGTAGAATCCGACGCCGCCGACCGCGGCGGTTCCGCCGATGCGGATGAGCTGCCCCGGGTTGTTTGGAAACATCGGCGGACAGAAACGGGGAAAGCCGACCGCTTTCAGCACGTCGTTCCACGGTGTTCCCGCACCCGCGGTGACCGTCATGCGCTCGCGGTCGAACGTCGCGCCCGACAAACCGCCGAGCTGGACCTGCACCCCGTCGGTGACGGTCTGGCCATTGGTGGAATGCGCGGTGTTGCGTATGCGGACCGGCGTTCCCGCCGCGTCGTATTTCTTGAGCACCGCCGCGAGCGCCGCGACATCGGCGGGCTGCTCTATGGTGCTCGGGGTCTTGTGGACGAGATTGCCGTAATCGGTATCGTTGCTCGCCGCCATGGCCCCCCCTTCGGTGTGCGGCGCAGGGGTTTTTTTTCTGCCGCAAGCCCATCGTGGTGTATTTCGGGTTGCCGCGCAAGCCGCCTGATGGACGATGCGGCGCGTTCTCCCGCCACCGCCTGTCATGACTCAGCGCAATCCGACAGTTACAATCAGTCGTCCAGCGTCACCGCCTCTGCGCGGAGTCCCCTTATGGGCATCGCCCTGATCCTCATGCTCTGCGCCGGCCCGCTCGCGGCGTTCGACGTCATCTATTTCCACCTCTACCGCTTCAAGCTGTACAGCCGTCCCCAGTCGGTGTACGAGGAGATCACTCACATCGCCAGAGGCACTCTGTTTCCTCTCGGCCTCGCGATCTTCCTCTACGGCAAACCCCAGGGCGCGTGGTTCTGGTGGGTCGCGGTGCTGTTCGCGGTCGAGGTCGTCAACAGCCTCGTCGACATCACGCTCGAACCGCGCAGCCGCGCGCCGCTACGGGTGCCTGGCCTCGAGCTCGTGGTCCATTACACCGGCGCGACGGTCATGGGCGCAGTCATCGCGACTTATCTCATCTTCGGATGGAGCGCGGCCAGCGCGCCGACAGGATTCGCCCCTTACGGCCCCGGCGAGCTGCCGTGGTGGGTCATACCTTACGGCTATCTCAGCGTCGCGATCGGCGCGGGGCTCGTCCTCTTCGAAACCGCGCTTTTCCTTCGTCACCTGTCCCTGCGCCGAAGCGCATCGATCAACACGTTCGAGCTGGAGGCGCGCCCATGAACACTGTTACCGGGATGCTCTGTCCGTCGGTCATCACGCAGATACACTTCGACCACCTGCACGTCCTCGCGCTGCACCAGCAGTACCGCAGCGACTCTGCGCCGCTCGCGAAGCAGGGCCTCGTCGACAGCGTCTGCCGCGCGCTCGAAGTGCACGAACAGCTCGAGGACGAGATTTTCTATCCCGCGCTCGAGGCGGTGAACGGTCCGGTGATGGACCAGCACGCCGCCAGCCACGACGAGATGCTGCGCTCGATCGACGCGCTCCGCGAAATGGACGCGTATGACGCCGACTACGACGCAGCGTTCAGGGCGCTCATGCATGCCGTCATCCATCACGCGGCGGACGAAGAAACGATCGTGCTCCCCGACGCGGAGCGCCTGCTCGCGGGCGAGCTCGACGCGCTCGGCGCACGAATGGCGAGGCGCCGGCTCGAGCTCGTCGCGGCGATTGCGAGTCAGGTCGCACGCGATCACGTACGAGGCTTGTGCGGCGACCCCGGCTGCTGCTGGGAGCGCCGGCGCGCGCCGCGCGACTCCGAGCTTTGCTACACGCGCAGCCTGCCAGCTTATCCCCGCTGCGCGCTGCTCGACTATCTGGTGCCTCGCATAAGCGGGTAGGCCGCAGGTCGACCGAGGGGATTGCGATACTTGTTCGCGTGTCCAACACCGCTAGCACAAGCGTCGCGGCTTCGTTGATCTCCCGCTGAAGCCACCGTGTTTTCGCGTGGACGCCTGCGGCTCCACGAGGCTCGCCCCGTATAATCATGCCCATGAATTCGGATGCGCGCCCGCTGGTGCAAGCCACGGCGGCGGGCGCTCCGATCGCGCAACCAACATAGGGTCGCGTGGCCGCGCGAGGTCCGCGCTGGCGCTGAGTCGAGCGCATGCCCGGCCCGGATCGGACGACGCCTTTGGACGCGGCCCGGCTTCGAAAGGCGCATTGTGGCTTTATGTCCTAGCATTGCCCGCGAGAAGGAGTAATCCTACTATCGCAGAATAAATTAAAGGCGATTTGCTCAGGGTCGGAATCTCACTCAGCTTCGAATCAGACGTAGCTAGCCCGGGCGACGTCGGCTTCGGGAGGGCGCTGCGCGATCAAAGGGCAACGATTTTTTTTGCGCTCGCGCTCACATGCGCGGCAAGCACTTAGGAGCCTGGGATGTCCGTCGTCACTCTATGCGCGCAGTTGCGCGCGCTGCGTCAACGGCCTTTGTGGACGCTGCTCGGCGCCGACAAAGCGCCTGCTGCGGTGGCGCTGATTAGCTCGAGTCTGCTCGGAAACGAAAAAACATTGCCCAGCTCGGCGCTGCGCGAGCGCCTAGCGCACCACATCGCGCAACTTCGCGCGGTTGGCGAAGAGCTCGACCGGCCCGCGCAAGCGTACATAGCCGATTGGCTCAGCCGCGGCTGGCTCACCCGTCACTTCCCGGAAGGCGCCGCCGAAGAGGTCTATGAAATCTCAGCCGAGGCCGCAAGCGCCGCGCGCTTTTTGCAAGGTCTGCTGCGCCCGCGGTCTAGCGCGACTGAAAGTCGCCTACACACCGTGATACAGCAGCTCGCAAGGCTCGCCGAAGACACTGACGACGATCCGAGTAGCCGCTTGCAAGCTTTGCTCGCTGAACGGGCCCGCATTGATGAAGAAATCGCCGCCGCGCAGCGCGGCGTTATCGATGTGCTGCCTGAGGATCGCGCGCTAGAGCGAGCCCGAGAAATCATATCGCTCGCGGATGAGCTTGCTGGCGATTTTCGGCGCGTGCGTGACGCTTTTTCCAGTTTGGCGCGCGAATTGCGGCAGAGTCTGGTTGAAGGCGACGACAGTCGCGCCGAGATTCTCGAAAAGCTCTTCTGCGGTATCGACCTTATAGGGGAAAGCGACGCCGGCCGCTCATTTGCGGCATTCTGGCGCCTGCTGACGGATCCAGCGCAATCCCAGCTGTTGCATGTCGCGCTGCGCGAGGTGATCAAACGCCCCTTTTCCAAGGAGCTCACGCGCGACGAGCGGCGGTTCCTGACTCGACTCACAGCAGTGCTGTCTGCCGAGGGGGGCGCGGTTCAGTCAGTTCAGCAAAGCTTTGCTCGCAGCCTGAAGAGCTTTGTGCAAAGCCGAGAATTCCTAGAGCACCGGCGCGTGAACGGATTGCTCAACGATGCCTTACGCGCGGCTTTATCGGCCAAGGATCATTGTCGCCCCTCGAGGCGAATTGGCTACGAGTTAGCCCTATCTCGCGCAGATGTGCGCTCCGTTTCCCAAATCGCGCTGGAAGATCCCCACGCGCGAGACGCGATGCCAGACATGGAGGCGGCAGACAGCGCCGCCATAGAGCTAGCAACGATCATGCAGATGCTGCGTCACTCGGAGATCGACTTTCGCGCGCTGAAAGCGAACGTCGCCGCGGCATTGGCAGAGCGCTCGCAAATCTCCGTCGCTCGGCTGCTCGAGCTCTACCCTATCGAGCAAGGCCTTGGCAGCGTGGTCGGGTACCTCGCTT
>JAQGNC010000479.1 GCA_028292065.1 Betaproteobacteria bacterium | reverse complement strand
GCCTCGGCAGCGTGACCGCGTCGCTCGGCGTGGCGGTATTTCCCGATCACGGCTCTGACGTCGAGACCCTGATCCGCGCCGCCGACGCGGCGCTATACCAGGCGAAAGCCGCAGGACGCAACCGCGTGGTGGTGTGCGGCTCGGAAGCGCCCGCCGTGGGGGCGACAGCCGCCGGTGCGGCCGAGGCGCCGGCGCCGGCGACCGGGGTCGACGATCGCGAGGGGCAGCGGCCGGTGTAACGGTGTGCGCGTCGCCGCGATAGGCGGCGCGACCCGGGTGACTTAGAATTCACCCATGATGAACAAGTTGTGTGACGGCAGCCGTCGACCCGTGCGGGGCGAGCGGCACCAGCTGAAGACGTCGACGTCCGGCCATATGAAAGCGTGCTGTCCGGTGTGCAAACGCCGCCTGACGGTCGCACGCGTGATGGGGATCATCGAGTTCCCGCGCCACGGGCGCCGCGACGAGTGAGCGACTGACGTGGGCGGCGCCGGCGCCGCGGGCAAGCGGCAGCCGGGGCGGAAGGGCCGCAGCCGCCACACCCTTCCGGATTCCTCATTGTTCGAGCCCATCGGTCGAGTTTCGTTGGGCTGCGCAGGCGTTTTCGTGCCTTTGGTCTCGCGTGCCTCGCGCTCTCAGGGTTTCAACACGACCTTGATGCAGCCGTCCTCCTTGTCCCTGAAAGTCTTGTAAGCGCCGGGCGCGTCCTCGAGGCTGAGCCGGTGAGTGATGACGAAGGAAGGATCGATCGCGCCGCCCTGGATCATCTCGAGCAGCTGCGTGCCGTACGCCTGCACGTGGGTCTGGCCCATCTTGAACGTGAGCCCTTTGTTCATCGCCGCGCTGAAAGGGATCTTGTCGAGCAGGCCGACGTAGACCCCCGGGACCGAGATCGTGCCGCCTTTGCGGCAGCACATGATCGCCTCGCGCAGCACGTGGGGGCGATCGGTCGCGAGCATCATCGCCGCTTTGGCCTTGTCGAGCAGCGCATCGGGGCTGCCGTGCGCGTGCGCTTCGCCGCCGACGGCGTCGATGCAGCGGTCCGGGCCGCGCCCGGCCGTCATTTCCATCAGCCGGTCGTAGACGCCGCCGTCCTCGAAATTGATCGTCTCCGCCTTGCCGTACTTCCCGGCCATCGCCAGGCGCTCCGGCACGCGATCGATCGCGATGACCCGGCCGGCGCCGAGCATCCACGCGCTCTGGATCGCGAACTGGCCGACAGGCCCGCAGCCCCAGATCGCGACGGTGTCGCCGTCCTCGATCTGCGCGTTCTCCGCGGCCATGTAACCGGTCGGGAAGATGTCCGATAGAAAGAGCACCTGCTCGTCGGGCATGCCGTTCGGGATCACGATCGGGCCGACGTCGGCGTACGGCACGCGCAGATATTGGGCCTGGCCGCCGGCGAATCCGCCGAGCATGTGCGAAAAGCCGAAGAGCCCCGCCGGCGAATGCCCCATGACCGCCTTCGCCATGTCGGCGTTCGGGTTCGAGGTGTCGCACATCGAGTAGAGGCCTTTCTGGCAGAACCAGCACTCGCCGCACGAGATCGTGAACGGCACGACCACCCGGTCGCCGATTTTGAGCTTCTTCACCGCGGAGCCGACTTCGACGACTTCGCCCATCGGCTCGTGGCCCATGATGTCGCCGTCTTCCATCGTCTTCATGTAACCGTCGAATAGGTGCAGGTCGGAGCCGCAGATCGCGGTCGAGGTGATCCTGACGATCGCGTCGCGCGGATCCTCGATGCGCGGATCGGGAACCGTGTCCACGCTGACGTCGTATTTGCCGTGCCAGCACAGTGCTCTCATGAACAATCCTTTCTAAATGGCGGCGTGAGCCGCTTAAGCGGGCCGTAATGCCCGAAGCGAAGCGAAGTAGCGGCGTAGGTCTATTTTCCTTCCACCCAGTTGGCGATGTAGGCCGCGACCTCTTCCCACTGGCGCTGGCCGCAGATGAAATGGCCGCGATCGTTGAATTCCATGTAATCGGCACGGCTCTTCTCGTGCGTGTACGCCTTGGCATTCTTCGCGCACAGCTCGGTCGGCACGATCTCGTCTTTATCCGCCGAGATGAAAAGCAGCGGCACGTGAGGGCGGTCGAGGTCGATCTTTCCCGCGTCTCCCATGCAGTCGCGCAGCACGTTGCGGCTCTCGTGCATCGCATACTTCTCGTACGCGGCGTCCGACTCGGCGCGGCTCATCGTGTTGCCGAAGTTCCTGTAAAAACCGTCGGCATCCATCGGGAACGGCTCGTCGCCTTTGAGCGGATTGGTGATGACCGCGCTGTTCCTGAAAAAACCCCAGTCGAGCGAGAGCATGCGGTTAGGCGCGATCGAGCAGATCGGCACGCCGAGCTTGCCGATGCCGCGGCTCACGAGGATCTGCACGAGCAGGCCGCCGACCGAGTGACCGACGAGGATGAGGTCGTCGTGTCCCCGGGCCGCCTGCTCCATGCGAGCGATCACGGCGTCGAGCGAAAGCTCGCCGAGCCCCGGCGGCACGTTGTTTCGAAGCTCGCGCGGGTCGCCTTCGTGCAGCGGCCACGCCGGCGCAATGGTGTGGTAGCCCCTGCTCTCGAAATAAGCCTGCCAGTGTTCCCAGCTCTGCGGGTTCAGAAACATCCCGTGCATGAACATGATCGTCTGCGCCATACCGTCTCCATTCGTCAATCGACAGGAGCGCTGCGTTGCACCGTACGTGCCTGCGAGCGCGCACGTATTCGCCGCAGTCGCGGGTCCTTAAATTGCTCCGGTCGGCTTTCGACCCCCTGCCTCCAGGATTGTCATGGCCGACGCGCGCGCCGCCGCTCCCCCGAAGATTTCCATCACCCTGACGATCAACGGCGTCGAGCGCGCGCTCGAGGTCGCCGCGTGGACGACCCTGCTCGACCTGCTGCGCGAGCAGCTCGACCTGACCGGCACCAAGAAAGGCTGCGATCACGGCCAGTGCGGCGCGTGCACCGTGCTGATCGACGGCACGCGCGTCAACGCGTGCCTCGTCCTCGCGGTCATGAAAGACGGGTGCGCAATCACGACGATCGAAGGCCTCGCGGGCGCCGGTGCGATGCACCCGCTGCAGCAGGCGTTCATCGACCACGACGCTTTCCAGTGCGGCTATTGCACCCCGGGCCAGATCTGCTCGGCGGCGGGCCTGATCAGCGAAGGCCATGCAAAAACCACGGCGGACATCCGCGAGCTGATGAGCGGCAACCTGTGCCGCTGCGGCGCGTACGTGAATATCGTCGCGGCGATCGAAGAAGTGATGCCCTCGGAGGTCGGGAAAGTGGAGCAAGAAGCGGAGACGCCCCTATGAGGCCGTTCTCGTACACCCGCGCGCACGACGTCGGCGCCGCGGTCGCGGCGCTGTCGCAGGAACGCACCGCGCACCTGATCGCCGGCGGCACCAATCTCATCGATCTCATGAAGGAAGACGTCGAACGCCCGACGCGGCTGATCGACATCAACCGGCTCGATCTCAAGGCGATCGAAGACACTCCCGACGGCGGGCTGCGCCTCGGCGCGCTGTGCACCAATGCACAGACGGCGTACGACGAGCGGGTGCGCGGCCGCTACCCGCTGCTGTCCAAGGCGATACTCGCCGGCGCGTCGCCGCAACTGCGCAACATGGCGACCAACGGCGGCAACCTTCTCCAGCGCACCCGGTGCTATTACTTCTACGACGTCGCCACGCCGTGCAACAAGCGCGAGCCTGGGTCCGGGTGCGGGGCGCTGAACGGGGTCAACCGCATCCACGCGATCCTCGGCGCTTCCGAGCATTGCATCGCGGTGCATCCGTCGGACATGTGCGTGGCGCTCGCCGCGCTCGACGCGGTGGTGCAGGTCGAAGGCCCGCGCGGAAAGCGCGCAATCGCGTTCGCCGATTTTCACCGGCTGCCGGGGGACACGCCGCACATCGACAACGATCTCGCAGGCGACGAGATCGTCACCGCGATCGACCTGCCACCGCAGGGTTATCCCGCGCACTACGCGTATCTCAAGCTGCGCGATCGCACCTCGTATGCGTTTGCGCTGGTGTCGGTCGCCGCCGCGCTCGAGATGGACGGCAGCACGATCCGCCGCGCGCGTATCGCGCTCGGCGGCGTCGCGCACAAGCCGTGGCGCGTGCCGGAGGCCGAAGCGCGGCTCGAAGGGAGCCCAGCCGATCCTGAAAACTTCAGGAAAGCGGCGCAGGCGTACGTGCACGGCGCGCGCGGCCGCGGCGGAAATACTTTCAAGATCGAGCTCGCCACGCGCGCGATCCAGCGCGCCCTCGTGCAAGCCGTCACCATGGACACTCGCGATGACCCGCAGCTACATCGGACAACCACAGAACCGCGTTGACGGCCGCGCCAAGGTGACCGGCGCGGCGAAGTACGCCGCGGAATACAACGTCCCGGGCCTCGCCTACGGTGTCGTCGTCTCGAGCGGGATCGCCAAAGGCCGGATCACCGCGCTCGACACCCGTGCGGCGCTCGCGGTCGACGGCGTGCTGCAGGTCTTCACGCACGAGAACGCGCCGCGTCTCGCGTGGCTCACGCGCAGCTACAAGGACGAGGTCGCGCCGCCCGGCGGGCCTTTCAGGCCGCTGCACGACGAGAACATCGTCTATAGCGGCCAGCCCGTCGCGCTCGTCGTCGCCGAGACGTTCGAGGCCGCGCGCTATGCCGCGACCCTCGTGCGCGTCGAGTATTCGATCGAGGCGCACGAGACCGATCTCGCCGCGGTGCGCGACAAGGCGTACGAGCCGCCGAAGAAGCGCTCGGGCATCCCGCCGCCGTCCAAGATGCGCGGAGACGCCGCGGGCGCTTACGAAAGCGCCGCGGTCAAGCACTCCGCCGAATACCGGCATTCGATCGAGCACCACAACCCGATGGAGATGCACGCCTCGACCGTGGTCTGGGAAGGCGACGGCAGGATCACGGTCTACGACAAGACCCAGGGCGCGGCGAACAGCCAGCAGTACATCGCGAAAGTCTTCGGGTTCTCGAAAGACCAGGTGCGCGTGGTCGCGTCGTACGTCGGCGGCGCGTTCGGCTCGGGCCTGCGCCCGCAATACCAGCTGTTTCTCGCGGTGCTCGCCGCGCGCGAGCTCGAGCGCCCGGTTCGCGTGACTCTCACGCGCCAGCAGATGTTCAGCTTCGGCTACCGTCCGGACACGATTCAGCAGGTCACGCTCGGTGCGACTCCGCACGGTGCGCTCGAATCGATCACCCACGAAGCGCTCGCGAACACTTCGCGCTTCGAGGATTACCAGGAGAACATCGTCAACTGGTCGGGCGCGCTCTATCGCTGCGACAACGTGCGCTACGCGTACGAGCTCGCGCAGCTCGACTGCTACACGCCGATCGACATGCGCGCGCCCGGCGGCGTGACCGGCGTTTACGCGATCGAGGCCGCGATGGACGAGCTCGCGCACGCCGCGGGCATCGACCCGCTCGAGCTGCGCCTGAGGAACTACACCGACACCGACCAGAACGAAGCCTTGCCTTTTTCGAGCAAGGAACTGCGTGAGTGTTACCGCCAGGGCGCTGAAAAATTCGGGTGGGCCGGGCGCAATCCCGCGCCGCGCTCGATGCGCGACGGCAAATCGCTGATCGGCTGGGGAATGGCCACCGGCATCTGGGAAGCGATGCGCGAGAAAGCGAGCGCACGCGCGGTCCTGACTGCCGCCGGCAAGCTCGAAGTCGCCAGCGCGACCACCGACATCGGCACCGGCACCTACACGATCATGTCGCAGATCGCCGCCGATTCGCTCGGCCTCGCGATCGAGGACGTGACCTTCATGCTCGGGGACTCGAGCCTCCCGCAGGCGCCGATCGAAGGCGGCTCGTGGACTGCCGCCTCGGTGGGCTCGGCGGTGAAGGAAGCGTGCGACGCGGTGCGCGAAAAACTCTACGCGCTCGCGCGCGAGCCCGACGATTCGCCTTTCGCCGATTCGAAGATCGAGGACGTCACGTTCGCAGACGGCCGGCTCTTTCTCACGCGCGACCCTTCGATGGGCGTGTCGATCAGCGACGTCATGCGCGGCGCCAACGTCGCGACGATCGAAAAGGAAGTCTCATCCGAAGCCGGAAAGGAGTCGAAGAACTACGCGATGTACGTCCATTCCGCGATCTTCGCCGAGGTGCGCGTCGACGAGGATTTCGGAACGATCCAGGTCACACGAATCGTCAACGCGGTCGCGGGCGGACGCATACTCAATCCGAA
>JAQGNC010000418.1 GCA_028292065.1 Betaproteobacteria bacterium | reverse complement strand
CCACTGCGCGATCGTCGCCGGTGACCGGATCGGCCGCGCCTTTCTCCGCGGCAACACGCATGCTCCAGTAAGGTTGCGGAGCCGACGTGATCGCCCGGTCGCACGAGACCGTCAGGTAATGCGCGGGCGCGAGCTTGTCGATCTCGCTGTAGATCGATCGCGGCGCAGGCACGCAGCCGTATCTCAGGTAGGTCGCGAGCGCGCCGCGATCGATATCGGCGCGCCACGCCGGATGCGCGCGCAGCGCCTTCAACTCGGAGCCGAATAGAAACGAGTTGCCGCACCAGCCGTAATACAGCGGCTTCTCGCCGACCCGGTCGCGCGCGAGGTGAAGTTTCTTTTCATCGCGGTCCCACAGCGCGAACGCGAACATGCCGTTGAATCGGCGCAGCGCGCCTTCGACGCCCCAGTGCTCGAACGCGGCGAGCATCACTTCGGTGTCGGAGTGCCCGCGCCATGCGACGCCCAGCGCGTCGAGCTCGCCGCGCAGCTCGAGGAAGTTGTAGATCTCCCCGTTGAAAGCGATGACGTAACGGCCGCTCGATGAGCGCATCGGCTGATGGCCTTCAGCCGACAGGTCGATGATCGAGAGGCGGCGGTGGCCGAGCGCGATGCCCGATTCGGCGTCGATCCACACGCCTCGGTCGTCGGGCCCGCGGTGCAGGAGCGTGTCCGCCATGCGTCCGGCGACGGCCGCCATCGCGTCGGAGGCGACCACTCGGCCGGTCTGGAGAAAGCCCGCGAATCCGCACATGGTGTTCTGTTCCGATCGCTCAGGTAGAGGCCGCGCGCTGCGGCTGCGCACCGCGGGTTGTGGCAGACGCGAGCACCAGCGCGTCGATGTCGGTGCCGCCGTTGATGCTGTGCTCGGGCGCAATGCGCCCGTTCGACAGGCGGAAAACCGTCGCCTTTTCCCCGCCGCTGTTCTGGATCACCGCGAGCCGCCCGCCTTCGCACAGCGCTCCGAGCAGATTGCGAATCGCGCGCGCCAGGTTTTCCTCGCTGAAGTACACCCGGTTCAGGATGTTCGCGGCGACGATGAGGTCCGCTTTTTCGCGGCGCCACGGCTCGAATATATCGTATTGCTCGACGCGCACGTCGCCTTGCGGGCGCGACTTGACGGCGGGATTGACCAGGCTCACGACCTCGGCGCCGGCTGACGGTACGCCGGCCGTCGCGAAGGCGCGCCTGGCGATCGCCCCGAGCGGCGGCCACGCGCCCGCGGTGTCGTCGTACACGACCCACGCCGGCGTCGAGATGAGGACGCACGTCCCGTCCGGCGCGTGGAAATAAGTGGTCCCGCCGCGCCTGCACAGGGTCACCTCGAGGTGCTTGTCGGTGACGAAGTACCGATTGAAAGGCACCGCGTCCATGACGTCGAGCGACGTGCTGCCGTCGGAGGCACCGACGTCGAGTATCGTCGGCAGGCGCGTGAACTCGAGTCGCGCCAGGTGCTCGAGTGTCCGCGGAAAGCGCGCTTTCTGCGTCGTCTTGCAAGTCGTCGCGAACTTGAACGTCGACACCGCGTCGGTGAACTCGGCCGGCGTGAGGCGATCCTTGAGCAGGACCCGGGGATCGGCGGCCGACGGCAGCACGCGTGCGAGCGCGCGCGGCCAGAAAGCGCGGTTAAGCTTGACCGGCACGCGCACGCTGGTGCACCTCCATGTAAAGGTCCTCGTAAGCGCGAACGACCGCATCGAGCGAAAAGCGCTCGACCACGCGCTGCCTGGCGCGAGCGCCGAGCTCGACCCTGCGCGCATCCGAGCCGACCAGCGCTTCGATCGCACCCGCCAAAGCGCGCGTGTCGCCGGGAGGCACCGTCAGTCCGGTGTCGCCGACCACGAAAGCCGAGTCTCCCACGTCGGTCACCACGCACGGCACGCCGCAGCTCATCGCCTCACCGACGACGTTGGGAAAGCCTTCGCCGCTCGACGACGCCGACACAGCGAGGTCGAGCGCGGCGGCGACCACGTGCATGTCGTCGCGGCGTCCGAGCAGATGCACGCGCGCTCGGAGGCCGTGCTGCTCGACCGCCTGCACGAGCTCGGCATTGGACCCGTCGATACGGTCGCCCGCCAGCACATAGTGCACGTCCGGAAAGCGGCGGCTCACGAGCGCGGCCGCTTCGATGAACTTCGCGTGCTGTTTCATCGGATGATAGCGGCCGATGAGTCCCGCGAGCACCGCATCGGGACCGAGGCCCAGCGCGCTGCGCACACTGCTGCGCGCCTCGGCAGACGGACGGAACACATCGGTGTCGAAGCCGTTGGGAAGCACGACGCGCTTGGACGCCGCATAGCCGTAACGCGCCTCGTGCTGCAGCGAGCTCGTCGACGAATTGTTGATGATGAGCTGCGGCAGGAAAGAAAGCCTGCCGCCGAGCCAGATGCTCAGAGCGGTCGAGCGCGACGTGTATTGCGCGTCGACCAGCGTGCCGCGTATCGCCCACAGCACCGCGTGGCGGCTGCGAGTCATCAACGACGAGAGCGTGGCCGCGAGGTTCCCGTAATACATCCAGCCCTGCACGATGTCGGTCGAGCGCCGTGAGATGAGCGTCGCGAGCCGGAACAGCGTCGACGCGTTCACGCCGAGCAGGCGGCATTCGATCCCGCTCTGCTGGAAACGCTCGAGCATGCCGTCGGCGCGCGAAGAGAGCGCGATGACCACAGGATCGAAGCGGCTGCGGTCCAGGCGCGACAGGAGCTTCCACAGCATCATCTCGGCGCCGCCGAGCTCGAAGCTGCCGAGCACGAAGGCGAGGCGCACGCGGTGCGGGCAGGTCATTTCGTCATGGGGCTGTCAAACAGCCCGACGGCCGACGGCGCACCAGTACGGCGCGGCGCTGCTGAACTCGATCCGCGTGAGGCCGGCCTCTTCCATCATTCGCCGGATCTGCTCTTTCGAAAATCGTTGCTCCAGCCGCGTGCCGAAGCGGTCGAGCGCATCGGTGCGCAGCATGTAGAAGCTGCGCCGGCGATAGAAAGACAGGGGGAAGGAGGCGACGTCGGCGCCGAGCGTTTCGGCCACGCGCGCGGCGCGGCTCACCGGCCAGTACACGAACGCGGCGATCGCCTGCGACACCGCGTATCGCGCGGGATGCGGCAGGCGGGACACCACCTGCCGCACCCAGTCGGACACGCGCCATAGCGCCCTGAACCACAGCGGGCGGTTGTCGAACGCGTAATACAGATATAGCAGGAAAGGCGCCCCCGGCTTCAACTTGCTCGTGCAGACCTTCAGCCCCGCGAGAGTATCCGGAATGTGGTGCAGCACGCCGAGGCAGTAGCCGAAATCCTGCGAGGCGTCGGCCAGACCGGTCGAGCTCACCGGCGCGCATTCGAAGCGGCAGTTGGCGAGCCCCGCCAGGTTTTTGCGGGCGACGTCGAGCGCCGCGGGGCTCGGGTCTATGCAGTTGAGGGTGCCGACGCGAGGTGCGACGAGCCGGGCCCAGCGTCCGCTGCCGCAACCCATGTCGAAACCTTCCGCGCCGGGCGGCAAGGCGTCCCACGGGAAGATCCCGAAGTAGCTTTCGAAAGCGTCGCGCAGCTCGGCGCCGGAGAGCCGCGTCTGGTCGAAGCGGCTCCACTCGTCACCAAAACCGTCTATGACCTGGTTGTCGGCGTTTTCCCGGACGCGTCCCGCTTCGGGCGGCGTCATGCGCTCGGCGTCGTTTTGCCGCCGGCGCCGG
>JAQGNC010000273.1 GCA_028292065.1 Betaproteobacteria bacterium | reverse complement strand
CCTTTTGCGTTCGCCCCGAGCAGGCGCAGCGCCCCGCATTCGTAGGGTGAACGGCTTTTTTCCGTTCGGCCTGAGCAGGGGCAGTGCCCCGGCAGTCGAAGGGTGAACGGCCTTTTTGCGTTCGCCCGAGCAGGGGCAGCGCCCCGCAGCAGAAAGACGAACGGCTTTTTTCCGTTCGGCCTGAGCAGGGGCAGCGCCCCGTAGTCGAAGGGTGAACGGCCTTTGATTCATCGCCCAAACAATCCCTGCGGGCGGATGCCGAGCACGACGAGCAACAGCCCGAACGCGACCGCGGGCGCCCACGAGGCGCCGAACATCATCAGCACGATCGATTCCGAGATGCCGAGGATCAGCCCCGCCGCGAGCGTGCCGGTCATGCTGCCGAGGCCCGCGAGCACCACCACGCAGAAGGTGCGCCCGATATAGACGCGGTCCATCGCGGGCTCCACCGGCCCCACGATGATCAGCATCGCCCCCGCGAGCGCGCTGACGCCGGTCGCGATGCCGAACGCCCACTGCTTGATGCGAACCGGGTTCGCGCCCATCAGCCTCAGCGCCGGCTCATCCTGCGCCACTGCCTTGATCGCTCGCCCGGTGAACGTGTGCGAGAGATAAAGCGTCAGCGACGCGGTCAGCGTGAGCGCGACACCAAAAGCCACCAGCATGCGATACGGGATACGAAAGTCGCCGAGCGCGAGGCTGCGGCCGATGTAATCGGCCTCCACCATGCGCTGATCGACGCCGAACGCGAGGATCAGCCCGACTTCGATGATGAACGCGACGCCGAAGAAGAAAGCGAGCCCGCGCACCCCGGCGTCGCTGCCGCGCTTCTCGAACGTCTCGTAATAGAAGCGATAGATGCCGACGCCGAGGATGAAGAAGAGCGGCATCAGCGCGATGCCGGAGAGGATCGGGTCCCAGCCGTAGCGGCCGAGCAGGTAGGTGCAGTAGGCGCCGAGCACCATGATCGCGGGATGCGCGACGTGCGGCACGTCGAGCAGCCCGAACGAGACCGAAAGCCCGATGCTCACCGCCGCATAGAAGCAGCCCAGCAAGACACCGAAGAGGACCGCCTCCCCCAGCAGTTCGAACGACAACTGCGGTTACCTGGCGGTGCGCGCTTTCTCGAACGGCGTGATGATCTCGCCGGTCTTGTATTGCTCGGGATAGAGGACGACTTGCTTCGATGGCTGCCGGAACTGCTCGACGTTCTTGTCGACCACGCCGCGGAACTGCGCCTGCACCACGCGCGGCGCCGCCCACTCGCCGTCAGGGCCGTAGCGGATCGGCCCGACGATCGTCTTCATCTCGTTCTTGCGCAGGTAATTCGCGAGCACCTTGTGGTCTAGGCTTTTGGTCGCGCCGACCGCCTGTTCGATCATCTGGCCGGTCGCGTAGTTGAAAGGCGGCAGGTAGAAGCCCAGCGGATCGACTTTCGCCTCCGCCGCTTTCTTCGAATAGCGCTGGAAGAAATCGTCGATGCCGGGGTAATTCATTCCCGGCACGTACGAGTTGTAGTTGACGATGCCGTTCAGCAGCGACCCGAGCGACTCCATGATCGGCGTGAACGCGAGGCCGACCATGCCGCCGCCGAAGAGCTTCACGTCGGGACCGACGCCGATCTCGTTCACCGCGCGCACGATCGCGACCGAGTCGTTCGGGTAGGACGCGACGAACACCAGGTCCGGTTTTGCCGCGCGGATGGCGCGGATCATCGACGAGAAGTCGACCGTCGTCGGCGGGTAATTCTGCTCGTAGACCGTTTTCAGGCCGCCTTTCTTCGCAAGCTCCTTGGCGCCGCCGGCGAGATTCTGTGCGAACTCCTGGTCCGCGGCGAGGAACGCGATCGTCTTGGCGCCAGCTTTCTGGCCGGCGAGGAAGAAACCGTCGAACCAGCTCGATGCAGTGTTCCACGGCGCGTTGTTGAACCACTTGTCGTGCTTGACCGTGTGGTTCACCTGGAACGAGAAATTGCCCATGAGCAGCAGGTCGCGCTGTTTGACGAGCGGCATGATCGGCGCGGTCGGCACCGTGGCATACGGCGCGATGAGGAGATCGACCTTATCGACGTCGAGCAGCTTGGTGTAGATGCCGGGCGTGAGGGAGGGATTGCTCTGGTCGTCGTAGACGATGAGCTCGACCTTGCGTCCGAGCAGCCCGCCTCGGCCGTTCACGTCGTCGACCCACATCCGCAGCGCGACGAGTGCTGCTTTGCCGCCCGCGCCGAGCGAGCCCGTCTGCGGCATGCTCATCCCGATCTTGACCGGCTGCTGCGCCTGCGCGAGCGGCGCCGACACGCCGAGCGCGAGGGCGAGGGCGAGCGCGCCGATGATGGAAAGCCAACCACGCCTGGTGATAGCCATACCGATCCCCCTCCAGTGGACGCCGCATTGTTGAACATCCTCGGAACCGTCGACGGTCCCGGGTGCTTCTCACAGCTTGCCAGCGGGCTGAGTATGCGCGCGTTCCGACCGTCACGAAATTGGGCAGTTTCCCAGTTCCGGATCGTGACGAGGGGGACTGTCCCCGGTTTCGGTCGACCGGCTCATTGACATCTGCGGACGCGGCGGTATACCTTTCGTCAAATCTGTCGACAGAACGACGCTTCTGTCGATCCACGTGGACCCTGGATGCCCGAACCTGCTTCAAAGCTCTCCCTCGCCGACGAGGCCTACCGCGAGATCCGCGATGCGCTGTTGTCAGGCGCCCTCGAGCCGGGCCAGCGTTTGAGCGAGCCGGAGCTGGCGCTGCGATTCAACACGAGCCGCAGTCCCGCGCGTGAAGCACTGCTCCGGCTCGAGCACGAAGGATTCGTGGAGCGCCTGCCGAGCGGGCGGGTACGCGTCGCGGCGCTCGACGTCGGCTATCTCGAGCAGCTTTATGTCGTACGCGCGAATCTCGAAGGGCTCGCTGCGCGACTCGCGGCTCCGCTCCTGCGCACGGTCGACCTCGACGCGATGACCCGAAGCGTCGACGACATGGACAGCGCGGTGAAGAACGACGATGCGAGCGGCGCGATCGCCGCGGGACAGCAGTTCCACGACGTGCTGATGCGCGAGTGCGGCAACGAGCCTCTGGTGTCGCTCCTCGCGGCGCTGAAGGGACGCATCGGGCGCTTTCGCGCGCTCGTCGCATCGCTCGGGGATTACGACGCCGACCGGGTACTCGAGCATCGGCGCATCCTCGAGGCGCTGTTCGCGCGCGATCCCGACCGCGCACAAGCGGAGATGATCGGCCACGTCAGCCGTTCGGCGACGGTGCTGGTGCGCAGATTGCGCGAGCGTGCGGCGGACACGCCGTGAAGCCGTAGCGGTCGCCACAAAAAATATAACGGAGGAGTTCTGGATGAAGGTGTGGAAGCTGTGCGCCGTGGCCGGCGCTGCATTGGCCGCGACAGGGCCGATCGTCACGAATGAAGCACACGCGCAAAACTATCCGACCCGACCGATACGGCTGATCTGCCCGTTCCCGCCGGGCGGCACGACCGACGTCGTCGCGCGCATCGTTGCGCAAGGCCTCACCGAAGCGTGGGGGCAGCAGGTCATCGTGGACAACCGGCCCGGCGCCGGCGCGCTGATCGGAACCGAAATGGCCGCCAAATCGCCGCCCGACGGCTACACCGTGCTGCTGGGCTCGATCACCACCCACGCGGTCAACCCGGCGCTGCACAAGAACCTCAATTTCGATGTCATCAAGGATTTCGCGCCGGTGACGCTCGTCGTGTCGTCGCCCCAGCTCCTCGCGGTCCACCCGTCGGTCGCGGCGAAATCGGTCAAGGAGCTGATCGCACTCGCCAAAGCGAAACCGGGCAGCCTCAACTATGCGTCTGCCGGCGCGGGCTCGTCACCCCATCTCACGTTCGAGCTCTTCAAGAGCGCCGCGGGCATCGACATCCGACACGTGCCGTACAAAGGCACCGGTCCTGCGATCACCGAGCTCGTCGGCGGGCAGGTGCAGGCGATGATCACCGGCGTCGTCGCGCTCATGCCTCACGTCAAATCAGGAAAGCTCCGGGGGCTCGCGGTCACGAGCAAGTCCCGCGTGAGCGCGCTCCCCGAGCTGCCGACGATCATGGAATCGGGCGTGCCGAACTTCGACGTGAGCTCGTGGTTCGGCGTCTTCCTGCCGGCGGGAACGCCGAAAGCGATCGTGACGAAGATGAATGGCCAGATTCGCAAAATCGTGGCCATGCGTGACGTGCACAAACGGCTCGTCGATCTCGGCGCCGATCCCGAGACGAACACGCCGGAGCAATTCGCGGCTTACGTGAAATCGGAGAAGGTGCGTTGGGGCAAGGTCGTGCAGGACACGGGAGCGAGGGTGGATTGAAGGCAGCGATATCGGTGTGTTGAAGGATCAAATCGTTGTGTTGAAGATCAAGATGGATCCTGGCCTGCGCCAGGATGACGGCTCGCGCGCCGCGTGCGCGAGGATCGTCATTCCGGACCGCGCGGTAAGCGCGATGTGATCCGGAATCCATTTTCAAAAGTAATTTTCAGAGCAGTCAACCGAAGGAGGTTCATATGGTACTCAGAGTTCTGGATCCCATTGCAGAAATAAACAAGCCTGCCGAGCGCAAGCAGATGAAAGGCGTCGAGTCGCTGCACGGCAAGCGCGTCGGTCTCCTGTGGGGACGCCACGCGGCGTCGGTGAAGTTCTGGCCCGCGTTCGAAGAAGTCGTGCTGAAGAAGTTCGGGGGCGAAGCGGTTCGTCTCTATAAGAACAGCAGCTGGAACCCGGCGCCGATGAAGGACCTCGAAGCGCTCGCCGGCAAGGTCGATTACGCGTTCATCGGGGTAGGCGCCTGAGGGTCGTGCACATCAGCTACCGTGCGTGACACGGTCAATATGGTGCAGCAGGGCATACCCGCGGTCGGTCTCATCCACAAGCCTTTCGAGAAGCTCGCGAAAATGCAGGCGACGCAGCTCGGCATGCCCGATGCGCCACTGCTCATCTATTCGCAGGATCTTCCCAGCAAGGACCCCGCCGATTTCGTGCAGAAGAAAGCGGAAGACGTGTCCGAACAGGTCGTGGCGATGTTGATCAGCCAGAGCAGCGGCGCGAAAGGATAACGTTCATGGAACTCGCATCTAAAGCATTCGAATTCGCCGACATCGACGATTTCACCGAAGTGGCTTACCAGAAAGGCTGGACCGACGGCCTTCCTGTCCTTCCGCCGACCGAAAAGAAGGTCACCGCGATGCTCGACTACCTCGGGCGCGATCCACACGAGGTGCTCGGCGTCGTGCCGCCCGGTGAAGGGCTTGCGACGATCGAGAAGATCGCCATCAACGCCGTGATGGCGGGGTGCCTTCCCGAGTATCTTCCGGTCGTCATCACCGCAGTCGAGGCGATGCTCGACCCGACTTTCGAGCTGATGCGCGTGCAGTGCACGACCGGCGGTCCATGCCCTCTGGTCATCGTGAGCGGTCCCGTCGTGAAGAAGCTCGGCTTCAACTCGGGCGAAGGGGCATTCGCGGGCACCGGTAATCGCGTCAACTCGGCGATCGGCAGGGCGGTGCGGCTCGTGCTGTGGAACATCGGCCTCGGACGCCCCGGTCAGATGTCGCACGCGACCATGGGCCATCCCGGCCGCTACTGCTATCTCGTCGCCGAGCGCCCGCCGGAAGAAGACAATCCGTGGGAGCCGATCCACGTCACCAACGGGCTGAAGCTCGAGGACAGCGCGGTGTCGATGTACCCCGCCGGAACGCACATCCAGTTCAACTTCGGCACGGGTGCGAACACGATCGAGAACAATCTCTACGTCGTGCAGGACGTGCTCACCAGCCTCGGCCAGTTCCAGGCCGCGATGCAGCGACTGCTCGTCATCAATCCGCAGGCCGCGCATGTGCTCCACAGCGCCGGCTGGGACAAGACGCGCCTGCGTGACGAGCTGGTCAAGAACTGCGTGCGGCCCGTGCGCGATCTCAAACGCACCGGCGGCCAGTCGGCCACGGCGACGTGGCACTGGACGAAGCTCGTGGATGTGAATGACGACGACGCGATGGTGCCGTGCATGATCGACGCTCACCATCTGCAGATCATGGTGGCCGGCGGCTGGGCGCCCCCCGTCAGCCAGTGCGCCGCGATCACTTCGATGCACGGCGAGATGGTGACGAAGAAGATCGACTGGACGTGGGATTAAGCGATGGCAGCGCCGGTCAGGGCTGTCACCGCAGGCAGCGTGGCGCTGCTCATATCTGCCGCAGCATCGGCACAGTCGTATCCGGAACGCCCGATCCGGCTGATCATCCCTGTGCAGGCGGGCTCGAGCACGAACGACACCATCCCGCGTGCGGTGGGGCAGCGGCTCGGCGCTGCGCTGGGCCAGCCTGTCGTGATGGACAACCGGGTCGGCGCGAGCGGACAGATCGGCACGCGCGCCGCCGCGATCGCTCCGCCGGACGGCTACACGCTGCTCGTCGGCTACACGACCACGATGGCGGTTGCGCCGAGCCTCGGCAACGTCGGCTACGATCCGGGTAAAGACTTGGCACCGGTCGCGAGGATATTCACGTCGTCGTCGCTCATCGTGGTGAGCTCGAGCGTGCCGGCGACGAACGTGAAAGAGCTGATCGCACTCGCGAAGGCCAAACCGGGGCAGCTCAATTTCGCCTCGGCCGGCACCGGCAGCACGCCGCACCTTTGCGGCGAGCTCTTCAAAATGGTCGCCGGCATCGACCTGACGCACGTGCCGTACAAGTCTGCGGGGGCTGCGATCACCGCGCTTGCCGTCGGCGAAGCCCACGTGGTGTGTCAGGCCGCGGGTTCGGTAACGCCGCTCATCAAGTCAGGCAAGCTGCGGCCGATCGTGGTCGCCGCGGTGCAGAGAGTGCCTGCGCTGCCGGATGTCCCGACCTCGCAGGAAGCCGGGTTGCGGGGATTCGAATTCGAGTCGTGGTCCGGTTTCGTCGCGCCGGCAAAAACGCCGCCGCACGTCATTCGACGGCTCTACGACGAGATCGCAAAAATCGTCGCGACGCCCGAGATCACCGGTTTCATTCGCGCGCAAGGCGCGGAGCCGGCGCTCATGGAGCCGGCGGCGTTCGGCGCCTACATGGCCGCGGAACGGGCAAAATGGGCGAAGGTGATCAAGGCGGCGAACGTGAAGGTAGACTGAGCGATTCTCCGCCGTCGTGGTCACCCCGCTTGGGGTATGGCTGGACGCATCAGTGACCCTCCACCAGGAGCTTCGTGATGAGATCGATGAAGCAGAACCGCCGCACTTTCCTGAAGATCGCGGCAGCCGGTGCAACGCTCGGTTTGGCGGGTCTGCCGCTCGCATCACGTGCGGCCGCCGCTGCCGATGGAAAACTGAAAATAGGCATCGTGGGCTCCGGCAGGATCGGCGGCACGCTCGGGGCGCTATGGGTGAAGGCGGGCCACGAGGTCATGTTCTCGTCGCGTGATCTCGAGCACGACAAGGCGCTCGCTTCGAGCCTAGGACCGGCTGCGCGGGCCGGCACGCCGCGCGAGGCCGCGGCGTTCGGCGACGTGCTTCTGGTCGCGGTGCCTTACAGCGCGCTCCCGCAGCTCGGCAAGGACCTGGCGGATGTGATCAAGGGTAAGGTGGTGATCGACACGTCGAATCCGATCGTCGGGCGCGACGGCGACATCGCGACCTGGGCGCGGGAGAAAGGCG
>JAQGNC010000680.1 GCA_028292065.1 Betaproteobacteria bacterium | reverse complement strand
TGCTGTCGTGCGAACTGAGTGTCTACCTGACCGCGGCCGGCGCGCTGTCTCCCGGCGGGCGCTGCCGCGCTTTCGACGCGGGCGCCGACGGCTACGTTCGCGGCGAAGGGTGCGGAGCCGTCGTGCTCGAGCGGCTCTCCGATGCGCTCAAAGCGCGCCGCCCGATCCTCGCGCTGGTGCGCGGCTCCGCCGTCAACCACGACGGGCACACGAGCGGTCTCACGGTGCCGAATGGGCTCGCGCAGGAGCGCGTCGTCGATCTCGCGCTCGCCGATGCGCGCGTCGACCCCGAAGCGGTGAGCTACGTGGAGGCCCACGGCACCGGCACGGCCCTCGGCGACCCGATCGAGCTCGCGGCGCTCGGCCGCGTCTTCGGCCGCGGCTCGCCGCAACGCCCGCCGGTGCGCGTCGGCTCGGTCAAGACCAACATCGGACACCTCGAAGCGGCCGCCGGCGTCGCCGGCCTCATCAAGGTCGTCCTTCAGCTCCAGCATCGCGAATTCGCGGCGAGCCTGTGGTTCGAGACCCCCAACCCCCGCGTCGACTGGACGCGCCTGCCGCTCGCGGTGTGCAGCCGTGGGGGCCCGTGGGACACGCCGGGCCGTCGCATCGCGGGCGTCAGCTCGTTCGGAATCAGCGGCACCAACGCACACGTGGTCCTCGAGGAAGCGCCTGCGCCCGCTACAGTCGAAAACCCGCCTGCGAGCGGTCCTGCGCTCCTCGTCGTCTCGGCGCGCACCGGTCCGGCGCTGGCGCAAGCCGCAGCCCGCCTCGCCGACCATCTGGAGCGTGCGGCCGATCTCCCGCTCTCCGACGCCGCGTACACGCTGCAGACCGGCCGAGATCACGATCGGTGCCGCGTCTCGCTCGTCGCACGCCGTAACGACGAAGCCGCCGCCGGCTTGCGCGCCATCGCCGAGCGTGCGCAAGCCGCGCGGCCTGACGTCGCGAGGCGGCGCATCGCGTTCCTGTTCACCGGCCAGGGCGCTCAGCACCCGCAGATGGGGCTGCAGCTCTTCGCATCGGAGCCCGTCTTCCGGCGGGCACTCGAGGCGTGCGATGCCTTGTTGCGCACTCACCGTTCCGGCTCGCTCCTCGACGTGTTGAATCGCCCGCGGGACGCGGAAGTGCATCCGCTCGATACGACCGCGTGGGCGCAGCCCGCGCTTTTCGCCGTGGGCTACGGCCTCGCCGAGCTGTGGCGAAGCTGGGGCGTCGAGCCCCACGCCGTGATGGGTCACAGCGTCGGCGAGCTGACGGCGGCGTGTGTCGCGGGCGTGCTCGAGCTCGAAGACGCGCTCGCGCTTGTCGCCTCGCGCGGCGAGCTCATGCAGTCGCTCGCGCCCGGCGGCATGCTCGCGGTCGCAAGCGCTGCGCAGCCCGTCGCGGACGCTCTCGGCGCCGAGCTGGCGCGCGAGCTGGCGATCGCCGCGATCAACGGTCCCACAAGCCTTGTGCTGTCGGGACCGTCCTGCGCGATCGGCGCCGCGGAAGCCCGGCTGCGCGCCGCAGGCTTGCGCACGACCGCACTCAACGCCGCGCGTGCGTTCCACTCCGCGGCGATGGACCCGATCCTCGAGCCGCTGCGACGGCTCGCCGGCAGCCTGCCGCACGCCCGCGCGCGCATACCCCTGGTCTCCAACCTGACCGGCGCCGTGCTGGACGAGATCGCCGATGCCGGCGCGCACTGGGCGCGCCACGCGCGGGAGCCCGTCCGCTACGCCGACGGCGTGCGCGCGCTGCGAAGCGCGGGATGCAACGCTTTCGTCGAGATCGGCCCGCGACCGGTGCTCATCGGTCTCGCGCAGGATGGCGCGGAGAGCGAAGACGACGCGTATCTCGCGAGCCTGCACCCGCCGCGCGAAGCGGCGCAGCAGATGTTCGAAAGCCTCGGGCGACTGTACGAGCTCGGCGTCGACGTCGACTGGCAGGCCTTCCAGGCGGGCCGCGGCGGCCGCTTGGTGGTGCTGCCCACCTACCCGTTCCAGCGCGAGCGCTGGTGGATCGAGCCGGAGTCATCCGCGCCGTCGCCGTCACCGCGCCGGCGGCGCATCGCGCACGAGTCGCTGCTAGGCGAACGTCTGACCTTGCCGCGTATCGGAAGCGAATCGCGCTTCGAGACCGAGCTCACGCTCGAAGGGCTCGGTTATCTCGCCGAGCATCGCATCGCGGATCGCGTGTCGCTTCCCGTATCCGCATTCGTCGACGCGGCGCTCGAGGCGGCGGAGACGCTCGATGCGGACCGCGCATGGCAGCTCGAGCGCTTCGTCGCTCACCTCCCGCTGCGCGTCGCCGACCGCGAGCCGGTGCTCCTGCAGACGCTGATCGGCGCCGGCGCCGACGGCGTCCTGCAGTGTCGTTTCTACGGTCGCCGCGCGGCCGACGACGACGCGCCGTGGCTCCTCCACGCCGAGGCGCAAGTGCGGCCGCGAGCGGATCAGACCGACGTTCGTTCGCACGCCGCGACCGTCGGCGCGCGTGAAACCGACACGATCGATCTTGCGCGCGGAGCGTTTTACGCGAGCTGCCGCGACGCCGGGTTCGATTACGGCGCGCACTTTCAGGTGCTCGACGAGTTGCACGTCGGTCTCGCGAGCGCGCGCGCGTTCGCTACGGCGTCTCCAGCCCCCGGCGAGCGCGACCTGCCGGGGCGGCGACGCGTGCGTATCCTCGAAAGCGCATTGCAGACGCTCGGCGTGCTGATCGGCAGTCAGGACGACGCCGCCGGTTTCCTGTTGCGCGAGGTCGGACGCATCGCGCTGTGGCGCGCGTGCGATCGCGTCGAAGTGGTCGCGCGGCTCGTGCCGCATACGCGAGACGAAGTGCGCGCGCAGGTGGTTCTGCTCGACCGCGACAGCGGTGCGGTCGCGGGCGAGCTCACGGGAATCCGCTACGCGCCCGCGCCGCAGCCCGAGCCCGCGCGCACACCGGAGAAGACTGCGGCGACGAGCGTGCGCGAGCGTCTGCTGGCGACTGTCGGCGCCGGTGACGGCGAGGACGCGGTACTCGCCTACCTGCGCGAAACCGCGTGCGCTATCCTGCGCTATCCGGCGGACCGCGCGCTCAACCCGCGCCAGCCCCTGCCCGAGATGGGTTTCGATTCGATCATGGGCGTGTGGTTTCGCAACCGGCTGCAGACCGACCTCGGCGTGGACGTCGAGGCGAAGCACTTCCTGCGCGATCCGACGCTCGCCAGCCTCACGACCTCCGTCGTGAGCCTGCTGGCGCGGTCGCGCGAAACCGCCGTCGAGCCCGGATGGGTGCGAGGCGAGCTCTGACGCGGCAAACCGAAAGCGGCCGCACGACGCGAGGTCGATCGTGAAGTTCTCGCTGTTCTTCGAAATGCAGATCGCCGAGCCGACGCCGGAGACCGAGGCGCAGCTGTTCCATCAATGCGTCGAGCAGGCGGTGCTCGCGGAGGCGCTCGGTTACCACGCCGTCTGGGCAGTCGAGCACCACGGGCTGTACGAGTACTCGCACTCGTCGGCGCCCGAGCTCTTTCTCGCATTCGTGGCGGCGCGCACCTCACGCATCCGGCTCGGCCACGGCGTGACGCTCCTTCCCCATCGTTACAACCATCCGATACGCATCGCGGAGCGCATCGCGGCGCTCGACATCCTCTCCAACGGGCGCGTGAACTGGGGCTCGGGCAAATCGAGCTCGCGAGTCGAGCAGGAAGCGTTCGAGACCGACGTCGAAACGCTGCACGAGGAGTGGCTCGAAGCGCTGCGGATGATTCCGAAGATGTGGGCGAGCGACGTGTTCGAGCACCACGGCCGGTTTTTCAACATCCCGCCGACCTCGATCGTGCCGCGCCCGGTGCAGCGTCCCTGCCCTCCGATGTTCGTCGCCTGCACGCGCCCGGAAACCGCAACCTACGCCGGCAGCCTCGGTCTCGGCGCGCTCAATTTCGCGATCGGCACCGACGAGTATCTGACCGACAAGGTTCGCGCGTATCGTCAGGCGATCGCTTCACCGCAGCCGGTGGGGCCGCGCATCACCAATCACTTCGCGTGCACGCCCGCGACGCTCGTCCTCGCCGACGACCGTCAGGCGTGCCGCTACGGTCTGCGCGGGGCGCGCTTTTTCCACGACAGCCTCTATCACTACTACAAGGACGGCGGTGCGCGCAGCGCGGCGAGTCGTACGCAGGAAGCGGACGCGGGCACTGCGCCACAACCCGGCGGATTCCCGGCGCTTTCGCTGCGCGGGCTGCGCGCACGTGCGCCGGTGGAAGAGGCGCCGCGTCTGCGGCCGCTCCCCATCCCGCGCGGCTTCCTCGGCGACGACGAGCTCAAAGCTCACGTCCGCGCGCGCAACACCAGCGAGACCCCGCTCGCAACGATCGTCGGCGACCCGTCGAGCGCGCGCGAGACCGTGCAGCGCTTCGTCGACGTCGGAGTCGACGAGCTGATCCTCGTCATGCAGATGGGCACCGTGCCGCACGAGCTCGTGATCGAGTCGATCCGCACGTTCGGCGAGCACGTGCTGCCGCACT
>JAQGNC010000356.1 GCA_028292065.1 Betaproteobacteria bacterium | reverse complement strand
AGCAGCGACAGCGGCGAAGCGCTGCGACCGAGCAGGTCGAGGTTCGCCTCCAGGCTCTGCTCGAAATAGTGGCGGTTCTTCAATCCGGTCAGCGCGTCTGTCGTCGCGAGCGCTCGCAGCTGCTCGTTCGCCAGCCTGAGCTCCTCGTTCAGTTGTAACGTCCGCTCGACCGCCATACGCAGGTGGATTTCGCGCAGCGCGGATTGCGCGAGCTCGGTCAGCACTTCGATGTCGGCCGCGGACCAGCGCTTCGGCTGAAAATCGATCGCGCAAAAGCTCCCGAGGGCTTGTCCGTCCGCGCTGCGCAACGGGATGCCCGCATACGCCCGCACGCCGAGCGATACGACCGTCGGCACCTCGCGAAACACCGGGTCTTTCGTCGTGTCGTCGAGCACGAACGGTCCGTCTGAAACGATCGCGTAGTGACAGAAGGTCAGTCCCTCGAGCTGCCGCGAGGACGCGAGCGGTTCGCCGAAACCGAACTGGCTCTTGTAGAAATCGCGCCCGCGATCGACGAGCGAGAGAAAAGTCACCGGCACCCCCAGCACTCTGGCCGCCAGCCGGGTGACGCGGTCGAACGCTTCTTCGGGCGGTGTGTCGAGCAGGCCGGTGGCCGCGACCGCCGCGAGGCGCTGCGGGGCGGTGACGGTGCTGCCGGGGTCGGCTGACTCGGGGTCGAAAGAGAGCTTGTTCATGGGAGATCCGCGGTGGGTGGCGGATCAGGCGCCGGCGATGGAACGAGGCGGGCGGCAGTGAGGCGCAAGGTATTCGAGATCGCCGAGGGGCAGGATCGAGCGCTGCTGCCTCGAGCGAATGACGGTAAAGCGGTCTAGGCGACGGCGGTAAAGAGCCGCCGCGCGATTATAAAGCGCGGGCCTCGCGGGCGGATCGGGCATTCGGCACACCGCCGATAAAACCCCTCGCCACGGTGGGGCAAACATCGCGTTCGGGCGAAGCGGGCAGGTCGGACCGAAATGACCCGGACGAGTCGCCGTCGCGGCCAGACGCCGCCCGCGCCGGTATTGACCGATCAGTCGGACGGTCGCGGTTCGGCCGATGCGTCGTCGCTCGGCGCGCCGCGCTCCAGCCACACCGCGAACGCCGGCATGCTGTGCGCGAGGCGCCATTCGTCCATGACTGCGCGCGCCATCGCCGCCATCGCGCCGGTACCGATCGCCGCCTCATCGCGGCGTGCGTATTCGAGCAGCCATCCCTCGAAGAGGCCGGGCTCAGGGTCTTCTTCGATCGCGTGAATCAGGAGCTGCCGCCTCGCTTTGAGCCCGATCGCGTCCGGCCTCTGGTCGCGCTTGCGGCTTTTCATGCGTCCGTCGGCGGCGTCGAGCGCGCCGAGCAGGCATCTGCAGACGTCGGCGGGGCGCAGGAGTGTGGCGGTGGAAGGCATGCGGTCAGTCGCGGCTCGCGCGCTTCTCGGCGACCTGCACCTCGAGCGCGTAACCGCCGCCGCGCACGCGCTTGTAGCCGCGCTCGATCGCGGCGACGTCGAGCTCCGCGCTCGCGAGATCGTCCACCATCACCTGCGACGCCTCGGTGCCCTGCAATCTGGTGAAAACCTTCAGATACCCGAGGCATCTCCTGCAGACCTCGATCACCGCTGCCGAGCGCTTGTCCTCGGGCACGAGAGACGCGAGCTCGTCGTGGTCGGTCGTACCGCAGTACGCGCACGAGAGACAGCTCGCCTCCCACTCGCCGCCGCAGTTGCCGCAGCGCAGATAGCGGCTGCGCTCGACCCCTCGCACTTCGGCGAAAGCCGGCCACGCGCCGCAGACCGGACAGTATCCGCGGCTCCACGCGGGCTGCGACTCGACCCACTGCCGGTTGCACGCGTGCAGGAACGGCATCGCGACCATCGCGGCGAGCGCGTGGAGCATGTCGCTGTGGACGGTGGTGGTCGATGCGAGCGTCGCGAGCTTCGCGCTGTCGTGGTTGAGCGCTGCGGTGAAGAGCTCGAGCGCATCGACTTGCGTGCTCGTCCCGAGCGTAGCGACGCCCGGCGCGCCGAGCTTTTCCACGACGCGCGCGAGCGATGCGTAAACCCGCTCGAGCGCATCCCTGTCGACGCATACCTCGGCGTTCGCGAGCTTCGGCGCATCACTGCCGCTTTGGGTGCCGCGCGACGGCACGACCGCATCCCAGGCGTGGTCGTCGATGTTCTCCAAAGCGGCGGCCAGCACCGTGAGCCACGGTTTCCACTCCGGCCGGCAGTGCGCGAGTTTCTCGAGTGCGTGGTGCGCGCTCATGGTCGACTGAGCTGATCGGCCTGGTTCGCGGAGTCGGTCGGAGCGCGCTTCTCGGGGATCAGGGTCGGGGTCCCGGTATACGGTCTCGAGCCTTCGTGCATCAGTGCGACCGGGCCGCGATTGCCGCGATCCGCGCCCGGTCCGCCGCCGCGCACTCTCTCCGCTTCAGGGCTGGTGCACGCCGCGGCGAGCGCCGCGAGCATGATGATGACGGTACGCCTCACAGGTGCACGCTCTCGGAAGAAAACACGATCACGGTTCGCAGGATGAAACCGCCGACGAGCACCAGCGCCGCCGCGGTCGGGCCGGTGCGCTCGCCGAGCCAGTCGTGGCGTCGATGCAGCACGAGCGGGAGCAGCATGCCGATCGCTACTGCGCCGACCAGGAGCAGGAGACCCCACGCGTTCAGCCACGCGCGCGCCGCCGGCCCGAGCGTTATGACGACCGCAATCAGCACGACGAGCTCGAGCGCGAGCACCTGGAGGTCGATGCGCTGGAGCGCGGCGACTCCCGTGGTCTGCCAGCGGTAGCGCCGCGCGAGCAGAATCATGAAGGCCGCGGATATCGACATCGCCGAAACGACGAGCAGCATTCCGAGGAGCGGCGTGTCCGCCCAGATCGGACGATTGGTCACCGCGAGCAGCACGCCGGTGTAACCCGCGACGTACAGGCCGAAGCAAGCGCCGACGATCGCGATCACGCGTCCCAACATTCCCGGCGGTCGCAAGCGCCGCGCGGGCGGCCACGACAGCCGCCCGCTTTCGGCGAGTGCGCCGAGGAACG
>JAQGNC010000351.1 GCA_028292065.1 Betaproteobacteria bacterium | reverse complement strand
GTCACGGCGGGGACAGACCCCGGGTTTGTTTGGTGTTGTTTAGTGGGGTCTGTCCCCGGTTTGAACCGGGGGGGCTCCGATTAAGCCGGGCATCAAACCGGGGTCAGACCCCAAGAAGCCGGGGTCTGACCCCAAAAACCCGGGGTCTGCCCCTTACGCTTTCAGCTGACCGCCGATTGGCAGCTTGCGGATCCGCTTGCCGGTCGCAGCGAAGACGGCGTTGCAGAGCGCCGGCGCGATCGCCGCGGTGCCGGGCTCGCCGATTCCGCCCGGGTCGTCGGTGCTCTTGACCATGTGCACTTCGATCCGCGGCGACTCGTTGATGCGCATCATGCGGTAATCGCCGAAGTTGCTCTGCTGCACGCGGCCTTTGTCGAACGTGATCTCGTTCCACAGCGCGGCGGTGAGTCCGAAGTTGACTCCGCTTTCGATCTGCGCGCCGATCGTGTCGGGATTGACGACCTGCCCGCAATCGAGCGCGCACACCACGCGGTGCACCCGCACGTCGCCATCACTGCCGACCGAGACTTCCGCGACCTGCGCCATGTAGCTGCCGAACGCGAACTGGACCGAGATCCCGCGACCGACGCGCCGTCCCGCGACCGGCTGCAGCCGCGTGCCCCAGCCGGCTTTCTGCGCGGCGAGATCGAGCACCGCGCGCATGCGCGGCGACTTGGTGATCAGGGTCTGCCGGTAGCCAAGCGGATCCTTGCGCGCCGCGTGGGCGAGCTCGTCGATGAAGCTTTCGACCACGAAGACGTTGTGCGTCGCGCCCACGCCGCGCCAGAACGCGGTCGGCACCGGCGGCTCGTGCCGCAGGTATTCGACGCGGACGTTCGGGATCGCATACGGCTGATCCTTCGCGCCTTCCACCGCGTCGGGGTCGATGCCGTCCTTCATCGCGCCCGGCGCGAAGCGCGCCATGATCGACGAGCCGGTGATGCGGTGGAACCACGCCTGCGGCATGCCTTTGGCGTCGAGCGCTGCGCTGATGCGATCGAGGTAATACGGGCGATACATGTCGTGCTGGATGTCTTCCTCGCGAGTCCACACGAACTTGATCGGTCCCTTGGCCTGCTTCGCGAATGCGACCGCCTGCACGACGTAATCGACTTCGAGCCTGCGCCCGAAACCGCCGCCGAGGTAATAGTTGTTGATGCGGATCTTGTCGAGCGGCAGCCCGGTGATCTTGGCCACCGCGCCCTGCGCCAGCGCAGGCACCTGCGTCCCGGTGTAAATGTCGCAGCCGTCGGGCTTCAAGTCGACGGTGCAGTTCATCGGCTCCATCGTCGCGTGCGCGAGGAAAGGCATCTCGTACACCGCTTCGATTTTTCGCGACGCTTTGCCGATCGCCGCGGGCGCATCGCCGTCGTTTCGCGCCTGCACGCCGGTTTTCTCTTTCGATTGCGCGGCCATGTCGGCGACGATGGTCGCGGTCGTCATGCCCGCGTTCGCCCCGTCATTCCATGTCGGCGCGAGCGCGGTCAGCCCCTGGCGCGCAGCCCACATGTGGTCGCCGACCACCGCGACCGCGTTGTCGATCTTCAGCACCTGGCGCACCCCTTTGACCGCCATCGCTTTCGCATCGTCGACCGGATTCAACTTGCCGCCGGGAACCGGCGACGCCGCAACCGTCGCGATCGCCATGTTGGGGAGGCGCACGTCGATCCCGAACTGCGCTTTGCCGTTCACCTTGTCGGGTGAATCGAGGCGCTTGACCGGTTGGCCGATGACGGTGAACGCGCCTGCGTCTTTCAGCTTGACGCCGCCCGGCACCGGAAGCTTCGACGCCGCATCGACGAGCTGCCCGTAGTCCATGGTGCGGCCGGTGGCGGTGTGCGTGACAACGCCGTTTTTGGCAGTGCACGTCGACGCATCGACCTGCCACGACTGCGCGGCGGCGCTCACCAGCATCGTGCGCGCGGTCGCACCGGCTTCGCGCAGCGGTTTCCACGACGCGCGCACCGACGTCGAGCCGCCCGTCACCTGTCCGCCGAGCAGGGGATCGGCGTAGAGCGTGTTGTCCGCCGGCGCCTGCTGCAGCTTCACTTTCGACAGGTCGACTTCGAGCTCTTCGGCGATCAGCATCGGCATCGAGGTGAAAGTGCCTTGGCCCATCTCGACCTTGTGCATGACCAGCGTCACCTGTCCCGCGCGGTCGATGCGGATGAAAGCGTTCGGCGCGAGGCCGGGCGGCGCCTGCGTCACCGCGGTCGTCGCGGCGCCGACGGCTTTTTCAGGCGGCGGCTCTTTGCGGTCTTCGCGGTTGCAGCCGGGCAGGACGAAGCCGATCAGCAGGCCTCCGCCGGCAGCGGCGCCGGCCTGGATGAAACGGCGGCGCGAAGGCGACGAGAGTGCTTTGTCGATGGCGCCCATGTCACGCCTCCTTCTTCGCGGCGGCGATCTTGATCGCGGCGCGGATGCGCGGATAAGTCCCGCAGCGGCAGATGTTTCCCGCCATCGCCGAATCGATGTCGGCGTCGGTGGGGTTCGGCTTGGACGCGATCAGCGCGGTGGCCGACATGATCTGCCCCGACTGGCAGTAACCGCACTGGACGACGTCGATCTCGCGCCACGCCGCCTGCACCCGGCGGCCCGCGGGATTCTGCTCGATCGCTTCGATCGTCACGACCTGTTTGCCGGCCACCGCCGACACCGGCGTCACGCACGAGCGCGTCGCCGCCCCGTCGACGTGCACCGTGCACGCGCCGCACAGCGCGACTCCGCAGCCGAACTTGGTGCCGGTGAGCCCCGCGACGTCGCGCAACGCCCACAAGAGCGGCATGTCGTCGGGAACGTCGAGCGTGCGTGATTCTCCGTTGATGGTGAGGGTGGCCATGAGGGACTCCTTTCGATGACGGTGCGGGCGGCTCGAACGAGCACGCGAGAGAGGGGCTGAAGGACGCAAGGCGCGTGCCGTGTGTCCGAGCGCGCGGGAGCGGGTCTAGAATGGCCTCATGGCACGTGCCGGCGATCTCTGGAAAGCCGTCTCAAACTATCCGTGGAAGCCCGGACCGTGCCGCGCTATCGCATACCTGCTTCGTTCGACGCTCGCCGCGACAGCGCTCAGCGTTGCCGGCATCTGCGGGGCCGCCGAAGCACCCCTGCCTGCCGGAACGCTCGAATTGTTGCGCCAGCAGGAGCGCGAGCGTGAATTGCGCCAGCAGCTCGAGCAGCGGCCGGACGTGCGCCTGACGCCGCCCGTCACGGACGAGCTCGAACGCCTGCCTGAAAACGAATCCCCGTGTTTCGTCTTCCATGAGGTCGAGCTCACGGGCGAGGCCGCCGAAAAATTCCAGTGGGCGCTCGCCGCCGCCAACCCGCCCGCCGATCCGGCGCTGGAACGCTGCCTCGGCGCCGGCGGCATCAATCTGACCCTCAAGCGCGTGCAAAACGCGGTGATCGCGCGCGGCTTCATCACGACGCGAGTCCTCGCGCAGCCGCAGGACGTCGCGAGCGGCACGCTGACCCTCACGCTCGTTCCCGGCCGCATCCGCGCGATCCGCTTTGCGGAAGACGCCGATGCGCGCGCGACGCGCTGGAACGCTGTTCCCCCGCGACCCGGCGACCTGCTCAACCTGCGCGACATCGAGCAGGCGCTCGAAAATTTCAAGCGCGTCCCCACCGCCGAAGCCGACATCCAGATCCTGCCCGCCGAAGGCGCCGACGCACAGCCGGGGCAAAGCGATCTGGTCATCCGCTGGAAACAGGCATTCCCGATCCGCTTCAGCGTGTTTGCCGACAACGCGGGTACCAAAGCGACCGGCAAGTACCAGGGCGGCGTCACCGTCGCGTACGATCACTGGTGGACGCTCAACGATCTGTTCTACGCGAGCTATCTGCAGGACCTGGGCGGCAGCCACGACGACGGGCGCGGCACCCGCGGCTATACCGTGCACTACTCGCTGCCTTTCGGTTACTGGCTGCTCGGTTTCACGACCAACAGCTACAACTATCACCAGTCGGTGGCGGGGGTGAACCAGACCTTCATCTTCAGAGGCGAAGTCGAGAATCACGACGTACGGCTCTCGCGCCTGGTCTATCGCGACGCGGTGCGCAAGACCACCGTGAGCGCGCGCGCCTGGCTGCGCGAATCCAGTAACTTCATCGAAGACGTCGAAGTGCAGGCGCAGCACCGCCGCATGGCGGGTTGGGAGCTGGGGCTCGGGCACCGCGAGTTCATCCGCACCGCGACGCTCGATCTGAACCTCGCGTATCGCCGCGGCACCGGCGCGTTCAATGCGCTGCCGGCGCCTGAAGAAGGCACGGGCGAAGGCACTTCGCGTCTGCGCCTCTACACGTACGACGCGCAGTTCAACGTGCCATTCACGCTCGGCGGGCAGCGGCTGCGCTACACCGTGACGGCGCGCGCGCAACTGAACCGCACCCCGCTCGTCCCGCAGGACCGCTTCGCGATCGGCGGGCGCTACACCGTGCGCGGCTTCGACGGCGAGAACGTCCTCCTCGCCGAGCGCGGCTGGCTCATCCGCAACGATCTCGGGTTCGGCCTGCCGCTGCCGGGCGCCGAGTTCTACGTCGGGGCCGACTACGGCGAAGTCGGCGGGCCGTCGAGCCGCGCTCTGGCAGGTACTCGCCTTGCAGGAGCCGTGGCGGGGCTGCGGGCCGGCTACAAAGGCTTCTACGTCGACGTTTTCGTGGGAACACCCCTCTACAAGCCTGAGGGCTTCAGGACCGCCAGCACCACAGCCGGATTCAGTCTGAACTGGTCGTTCTGACCGAGGGGCGCTTCGATGCGCTACGGTTCGTGTGAGGTCACCGTGCCGGCGGTCGACGGCGCGGGCGGTAGCGAAGCCGAGATGTTCGGCTCTGCCGTGTGGCTGTGGATGCACTCCGCAGCCCATCGCGACGCCCCGCTGCACACCCTCTCCGCCCTGCTGCTCCCCGCGCTCAAAAGCCGCCAGTACGCGCTCGGCGTCGAGGGCGACAAACCGGTCTTCTACCTCTCGTGGGCGAATCTCAGCGAGGACGCCGAGCGGCGGTACCTGAGCAACCCGCCGGTGTGCATGCCCGAAGCCGACTGGACGAGCGGCGAGCGCATGTGGATCGTCGACTGGGTCGCGCCGTTCGGCCATACCAGGCTCATGAGCCGGTTTCTCGCGCAGCGCCTTTTCCCCGGCCGCTGGGCGCGCGCGCTCTACCATCGCGGCGACGAGCGGGGCTTGCGCGTCCTGACCTTTCGCGGCATCGCGGTGATGCCGCAGGAAGCCCGCTTCTGGTTCGACACCCACCCCATCGCGTTCGATCGAAACGCTCACCGGCGTGGTGCCGCTGCGCCCGGCGTGTATTCATCCGCAGCCTCTTAGCGAGGTCCGCATGAACCGGAACCTGTATCGCATCGTTTTCAACAAAGCGCGAGGGCTGCTGATGGCGGTGGCCGAAACCGCCCGGACACAGACCAAGGGTGCGTCGCGTGCCGATGGCGTGACCCGCACCCGAAAACTCCACTTCGCGCGGTTGAAGCTCGCCGCATTCGCGACGCAGCTCGCCTTCGGCGCGACGGCCTTGATGATTCCGCTCGCGCACGCGCAGATCGTCCCCGACCGCGCCGCGCCGGCCAACCAGCGGCCGAGCGTGCTCAACGCGGCGAACGGTGTGCCCCAGGTCAACATCCAGACGCCGAGCGCCGCAGGCGTGTCGCGCAACACCTACAGCCAGTTCGACGTCGAAGCGCGCGGCGCGATCCTCAACAACGCGCGCGCCGCGGTGCAGACGCAGCTCGGCGGCTGGATCGAAGGCAACCCGTCGCTCGCGGGCGGCACCGCGCGGCTCATCCTGAACGAGGTGAACTCGAGCAGTGCGAGCCTGCTGCGGGGCTTCGTCGAAGTCGGCGGGGATCGGGCGCAAGTGGTCATCGCCAACCCGTCCGGTGTGACCTGCAACGGCTGCGGCTTCATCAACGCCAATCGCGCGACGCTGACCACCGGCACGCCGATCATGAACGGCGGCAATCTCGAAGGCTATCTCGTCCAGCGCGGCGTGGTGAGCGTGCAGGGTGCCGGGCTCGATGCGAGCCGCACCGATTTCACCGACATCATCGCGCGCGCGGTCGTGGTCAATGCAGGGATCTGGGCTTCGAATCTTCGCGTGACCGCGGGCGCGAACCGGGTCAACGTCGATCACACGCAAGTCGTCCCTGTCGCCGGCATCGGCCCCGCGCCCGCTTTCGCGATCGACGTCGCGCAGCTCGGCGGCATGTACGCGGGCAAGATCACGCTCATCGGCACCGAAGCCGGCGTCGGTGTGCGCCACGCCGGCGAGATCGGCGCGAGCGCCGGTGAAGTCGTCATCACCGCGAACGGCCGGCTCGAAAGCTCAGGACGGCTCACGAGCACCGCGAACGCGCGGATCGATACGACCGGCGGCATCAGCCACAGCGGCATCCTCTATGCGCAAGGCGACGCGATCCTCACCACGCGCGGCAATGTCGACAACGGCGGCGCGATCGCGGCTCAGGGCAACACCACGATCGCCGCCACAGGTGCCGCTTCGACGCTCGACAGCACCGCGGGGTCCGTGCTCGGCGCCGGCATATTCGCCGACGGCAGTGTCGGCTCGAGCGGCACGCTCGCACTGAGCGCGACCCAAAGCGCACGCGCGAGCGGCCAGAATCTCGCCGGCGGAACCTTCAGCGCGATCGCGGCCGCCGTCAGCCTCGCCGGCAGCGACACCCGCGCGCAGAACCTGAGCTTCACTGCGACCGCAGGCGACCTCGACGCGAGCCGCGCAACGCTCGCCGCCACCCACGGGCTGACCGCGACCGTCGCGCAGACGCTGCGCACCGACGGCGCCCGAGCCTCCGCGAGCGCTATCGACATCACCGCTCGCGACCTCTCCAATCAAAGCGGCGAAGTCAGCGCGCGCGACAACCTGCACGTCGCTTTTTCGGGCGCGCTCGATAACACCGCGGGTCTTCTCGCTGCGCAGCGCGACGTCACGCTCACCGGCGGCCGTGTCGACAACACCCGCGGCACCATCGCGGCACTCGGCGCGCTCGACGTGCAAAGCGGCGCGCTCATGAACGACGGCGGGCTCGTC
>JAQGNC010000306.1 GCA_028292065.1 Betaproteobacteria bacterium | reverse complement strand
CGAACTACACAGAGGCTTCTGATCGCGAACGAAGCCGAGACACCTCCCGACTACATCGACCCGGCTCTCGAGGCGCCGGACTGGACGTCGTCGTGTGGCCGCTACTTCAAATCCGCCCCCGCCGATTTCACCAACCCCTGGATGCGCGTGGTCTGCTCCCGCCTGAAGGTGTCGAGCTCCGCGCGCGGCAGCCCGACGATCTCGATGCCGAGGCCTTTGAGCTGTTCGATGAACTCGGGCTCTTTCACCGCCTTCACGACTTCGGCGCTGACTTTCTCGAGCACGGCGGCCGGTGTGCCTTTGGGCGCGACGATGCTGTACCAGCCGAAGAGGTCGTAGCCGGGGACGGTCTCGGAGATCGACGGCACGTCGGGGAGCATCGACGAGCGCTTCCTGCTGGTGACGCCGAGGGCACGCACGCGGCCTGCGGTGATCATCGGCATCGCCGCGGCGACGACGCCGTAGGTCATGTGCACTTCTTTCGCGACGGTATCGCCGAGCGCCTGCGGCACGCCTTTGTACGGTACGTGCAGCATCCTGGTGCCGGTCAATTGCGTGAACATGAGCCCGCACAGGTGCTCGGACGCGCCGGTGCCGGCCGAGCCGTAGCGGAGCTGTCCCGGTTCTTTCTTCGCGAGCTGGATCAACTCGGCGACCGATTTCGCCTGCACCTGGGGATTGACGACGAGCACGAACGGGGTCGATCCGATGAGCGCGACCGACGCGAAGTCCTTGGCGAGGTTGAACTTCACGTTCGGGAAGACCGACGTCGCGACCAGCAGTTGGGATGTCAGCATCATCCAGGTGTAGCCGTCGGGCGGCGACTGCAGCGCGAGGTCGGCGCTGATGACGCCGGCCGCACCGGGGCGCGCATCGACGACGACGCGCTGGCCCCACGCTTTGTAGAGGCGCTCTGACATGACTCGCGAGATGATGTCGGGCCCGGAGCCGGGGGCGCTGCCGATGATGAGGCGGATCGGTTTGTCGGGGTAACCGGGCTGTGCGGCGTGCGCTGTCGTCATGACTGTCACGACGGACAGTGCCGCCAACATTGCTGCAGTGCGCATGTCGATCTCCTCCTGTTTTATGTGGCGCGAACGCTTCGAGGCTGCTGCCGTGATGCAGGTGCAATGATATATGCTTGTGCGGTGGAGGTTGGCTGCGGCGTCTTCGCCGCGCCATCCTCGCGGTGACAGTCTGGGGGATCGATGTCATGCGTGTCGTCACCCGCTTGCTCGCTTTCGCGCTCGTGTCGTGCGCAGTGTCGTGCGGCGCCGCGGACGCGTATCCCTCGCGCCCGATCCGCTTTCTCGTGCCCGCCGCGCCTGGCGGAACACCGGACGTCATCAGCCGCGTCATCGGCGCCGAGCTCGGCAGGCAGATGGGCCAGCAGGTCGTCGTCGACAATCGCTCAGGCGCGAACGGTGTCATCGGGATGCAGATGCTCGCGAAGGCGAGCCCGGACGGCTACACGATCGGTTACGGGCCGGTCTCAGCCGTCGCGATCAATCCGGTCTTCACGAAGCTGCCTTACGATGCCGACAAGGACCTGCAGATGGTGGTGCAGCTCGTCTTCGGCCTGCACATCCTCACGGTCTCCCCGTCGCTGCCGATCAGGTCGGTGCCCGAGCTCATCGACTATGCGAAAGCGAACCCGGGGAAGCTCACCTACGGCTCGTCCGGGAGCGGCTCGAGCCAGCATCTCGGCATGGAGATGTTCCAGATGATGAGTGGAACGCGAATGGTGCACGTGCCTTTCAAGGCGATCGCGCTCGCCACGAGCGAAGTGATCGCCGGCCGCATCCATCTCACGTTCGACAACATGGCCTCGATGCTGCCGCACGTCCGGGCCGGGCGCATACGCGCGCTCGGCGTGACGAGCCTCAAGCGCTCGCCGGCGATTCCCGAGCTGCCGACGATTTCGGAAGCGGGCGTTCCGGGCTATGAGGTCACGACGTGGAGCGGCGTGGTCGTGCCGGCCGGGGTGCCGAAGGCGATCGTCGCAAAGCTCAACGCCGAAGTGAACAAGGCGCTCGTGTCGCAATCGGCGAAGGACCGCCTGGGAGGCAGCGGCTACGATCTGGTCGGCGGCACGTCGGAGCAGTTCGCCGCGCTCGTGAAGAAGGAGATGGCGAAGTGGGCCGACGTGGTGAAGCGGACGGGGGCGAAGCTCGACTGAAGCTTGAACGAGCGCCTCGGGATTGCCCTTCGACAAGCTCAGGGACAGGCTTCGTCACGGCGTTCCTCGCCATGACCCGCCGATGTCATCGCGAGGAGCCGCGTAGCGCGACGTGGCGATCTCGTGGCGCACGCCCGGGTCAGACCCCGAGCGCGAAAACCGGGGTCTGACCCCACGAGCGCCTCGGGATTGCTTCGTCAGACCCTTCCTCGCAATGACAATCCTGCGCGTGTGCAGGACACCTTCTTGGAAGCTGGAGCGAGCGCAAAGCGAGCCGAAGGAAAGGAGGTTCAAGGAGGGAAACCTTGGTTTCCCTCTTTGGCGTT
>JAQGNC010000282.1 GCA_028292065.1 Betaproteobacteria bacterium | reverse complement strand
GCCCGCGACTGCCGCTGCGGCTGTCTCCCGTTCAGCCCGCCAGATGATACGTGACGACGTGGTGAGTGAGGAGATCCGCGCCTGACGCGCGGCACTCCGCAGTGCCGTAAGCGCTTCTCGCCCCGAGCTTCAGCACCCGCGCCGTGCACACGACGTCTTCGGACCGGCCGCTCTTCAGAAATGCGGTCTTCAGATCGGCGGTCACCCACTGCTCACCGGTGCCGCGCAAGGTCATGATCGCGAGCCACATCGCGACGTCGGCGGCGCCCATCAGCGCGATGCCGTTGATGATGCCGCCGGGGCGCTCGAGCGACGGCTGAAAAGGGAGCTCGAGCTCGCATACGCCCGGCGCGCATGAGAGTACCCTGAAGCCGTAGGGACCGACGAAGCGTGTCGCCTTCAACACCGCTTCGAGCTCGGCCATGGTTGCGTGCAGCTCTTCCAATGCCTGGGCTCCGTGTTCGGCGTGGCGCGGATATTCGCGTCACGCGTGGATTCACTGTCTCGAAGTCGATGCCGCCATTGTAGAAGATCGGGCCGCGGCTACGCGAGAAGCGCGATCCTTGTTATTCTCCGCGGCACCAGAAAACAGAACGGATTACCCAGGGAGCATATGACGTGGCAATGACTTACGAGCTGTGGATGTCGGAGACCGCCTCTTTCGCCAGGGCGCGCAGCAAGGAGCTCAAGCTGGTCGACGAGGCGCTGAAAGCGTGGCGCCTCGCGGAGAAGAATTCGAGCGGCTCGGTCCTGACGCAGAAAAAGACGCTGCAGCAGGCGCTCGAGAACTGGAAGGCGGCACAGAAAGCAAAAGGCCAGGACTGGCGCACCAGCGTGCGCAACCAGAAGAAAGCGGTGGAGAAGCTTACGGGCGAGCTGGGTCACGTCATCACCGGCACGGGCGGCCTGAGCAGCCGCGGCGAGATCATGATCGACAGCGAGGAGCTGATGGCGCTCAAGATGGTGTCCGACGCGAACAAACAGAACACGCGCAGGATGTTCACGGGGCAAAAGCTCACCCTCAAAATCGCGAAAGGGCTCGCGGACCTGAACGACGTGCGCGGCGCGCTCGGCACGTTCAAAAGCGCGGCCAGGGACATCAAGGGCGCAGCGACCGGCACGCTCGCGACCAGCGGTCTGAACGACGAGCTCAGGAAGCTGCTCGCCAGCCTTTTCGGCGAGGCCACCGCTGCGGAAGCGCAGGCGGCACTGGGCCCGCTCTTCGCCGATTTCCTGACGAGCGCGACGCCTTTCGTGGGGGCGATCAGCTCGGGCGTGAAAGCGGTCAAGAACTGGGCGAGCGCCGCGAAAACGCTTTACGACAAGTGGGACATGGCGGATGCGTCGCGGTCTTTTGCACCGGGCGATCCGGCTGCGGCGTTCGACGCGGTGCTGCTGATCATGAACCGCGAAGTCAGCATGTATGCGACGACCGCGTCGATACAGACCGTCGCCGCCGGCGCCAAGGCCGCGTTCACCGCCGCCGACTTCGGAGCGCTCAGCGGGCCGCTCCTCGGCGCCGCGGAAAGTCTCGCTCTCGTCGTCCAGAAAATCTATCTCTTCGCGCGTGACTGGAAAGAGATGAAAGGCGCCAACGTGCTGCTCGAGAAAGGCGCGTGCGACCTGGGCCTGTTCAAGGCGTGCCCGCTACTGGGCTGTTACCTCATCGCCAACTCGGACACGAGCGCGATCGTCAATATGGCTGTCGCCGATTACGGCAAGACGAACTGGAAGCTCGAAGTCGAATCGATGGTGCGCAAGGCCAGGCCCGTATTCGAAAAATCACGCGTCGTCATCGCCGGCTCGCGATTCGAATGTGCGGGAATGAAAGGGATGAAGGGCATGGTGGTCAACCGCAACGCGACGACCCTGGGCCTACCCACGGGCAAGCTCGACGGGTTCCTCGCTGACGTGTCGAAGAAGGTCGGCAGCGTGACAGCGTAGCTTGTAGCGCAGAGCCTGTCCCGAGCCGGTCGAAGGGGCGGTGTTATCCCGATTGCGGCGCGAGCCCGAAACCGGCAAGGGCTGCAGGCGAGGCGCCTGCGCTACACGTTCGAGCCGCGAGTGAACGGATTGGTAAAGCGTATTCAGGAACCACGACTTCAAGCCGCCGGGGCCTTCATGTCGGCTTCGGTCACTTCGCCCATGTAAACGTCACCGGTCTCCGCGATGCTTCCCGCGCCGGTGTAGACGCCGATGACTTCGAGCGTCTCGGTCTTGCTCGAGTTGACCATGAAGCGCATCACGCCTTTGGGAATGAAATGGACGTGACCTGCGCGGATCGCGGCGCGGTCCTCGCCGGCGCCGACGAAGCCGTGGCCGCTGATGACGTAATAGAGCTCTTCGCAGTTGTCGAGACGGTGTTTGTTCACGATCTCGCCGGGCGCCAGCTTCGACCAGTAGAGCGCGCTCGGGCTGCCGTTATGGCTGCCGATCGGCAGGCGAAAGTCACCGGTGTTCCACCCGTTCTTCGCGCGGTCCGGCAAGGGTTGAACGTCGTCGACGTTCAGGAGGATGCCTTCCTTCAGTCCGTCGCTGCGAGGCACGGCGAGATCGGCTGCGGTGACCGAGCCGCGAAACTCGTAGCCGGTGTCCTTCACGTCCTTCGCCCCGATGTAGAAGCCGATGACGAGTCCGTCCTCGTCCTGCGTCTCGTTGTGGAAGAAGTGCGGCGAACCTTTCGGCATGAGCCGACAGTAGCCGGGCCGCACTTCGGTGACTTCGTCGCTCTGGCCGACGATGCCGTGGCCTTTGACGTAAACCGCGATCTCGTCGCAGCGGCTGTGGAGGTGCCTCGCGTGCGTGGACCCGGGCCGGAAGATCGAATGGAAGATCGTGGTGGAGCTGCCGTCCCGGCCGGTGATCGGGAGTCGGAACTCGGAGATCGCCCAGCCGTCGCCCTTCTGCATGTTCTCGGGAGTGACGTCGTCGACGTGGACCAGCGGGTATTGCAGCGGCATGGGAATCCTCGTGTATTGAATGGGCTCGCTTTTTTTGCATGTAGGCGAGAGCCAGGGTGGCGCAGAGTTTGCCAGATAACGCGCCGTCACGACGAAGGCGCCGGACGAATCTGCAAGTCCCCAAAGTGACGTCTTTCAAAAAATGCGAATATATACTTCGTCACATTCGCGTTAAAAAAGGGGAATGCCCATGAAAGCTCGTTACGTGCTGGCCGCGCTCGCGGCGACGTGGTGCGTCGGCGCTTCGGCGCAAAACGTGAAGCCCGGTCTGTGGGAAGTCACCAACAACGTGAAAAGCAGCGGCGGCGAGATGGAAAAAGGCCTGGCGCTGGCACAGCAGCAGATGGCGAACATGCCTGCGGAGCAGCGCAGGATGATGGAGGAGACGCTGGCGAAGCACGGTGCGAAGCTGGGCAGCGCCGGGCCCGGCGGAATCAGCGTGAAGATGTGCATGACCAAGGAAATGGCCGAGCGCAACGAGATCACTCCGCAGCGAGGCAACTGCAAGACGACCAAGCAGCAGCGCACCGGCAATACGATGCAGGTCGCGTTCACCTGCACCGATCCGCCGTCGAGCGGCGACGGTCAGATCACCTTCCTGAGCCCCGAGGCTTATACGATGAAGATGACGGTCAACAGCACGGTGCCGGGCAAAGCCGAAACCATGAACATGGATGCTTCGGGTAAGTGGCTGTCAGCCGATTGCGGAACCGTGAAGCCGATGGCGCCGACGGCCAAGAAGTAGACGCGCCGCACGCCAAGTCAAGATGGATTCTGGATCACCTGCGCTGGCGCGCGTCCAGAATGACGGCGCTGTCACCTGCGCTGGCGGGCGTCCGGAATGACGGCGTTATCACCTGCGCTGGCGGGCGTCCAGGAATGACGGCGTTATCACCTGCGCCGGCGCCGTCCAGGAATGACGGGCGCGCCTCAGCGCACGCGGTACTCGTGATAGAACTGCATCACGCGCGGCACGTAAGCGCGCGTTTCGGCATAAGCCGGAATGCGGTTGCCGGAGCGCTTCACGGCGCCTTCGCCCGCGTTGTAGGCCGCTACCGCCAGTCGCAGGTTGTTGTTGAAGAGCGAGAGCAGATCCTTGAGGTACCGCGCGCCGGCGCGCAGGTTCTCGAGCGGGTTCAGCAGGTCGGTCACGCCGTAGCGCTTCGCGGTGTCGGGCATGAGCTGCATGAGGCCGGTCGCGCCTTGCGCTGATCGGGCCGCGGGGTTGTACGCCGATTCGGCGCTCACCACCGCATGGATCAATGCCGCATCGACTTTCTGCTCGCGCGCAACCCGCGCGATCATGTCTACGTAATGCCTGCGGCCTTGCAGCGGTGCGGCAGCCTGGACCGGTTCCGCAAGCTCGGGGAAGACGATGCTCGGCGGCGCTACCTGGGCGTCGGCGCGCGGTTTTTCTTTCATATAGAGCTCGTAACGCGAATCGATCGGCACATCGCTGAAGTGACCGCGGCCCTGCTCGTCGATGTAGGAATAGATGTCGGCCGAGCACGGAGCGGCTGAAAGTGCGAACAAAACTAAAGCGAAGACGCGACGGCGTGTGAGCATCGGGTTCCTGCGGAGAATGAAAAGGCGGAGCCGCTCGATGCGTCAGTGGAGTTTGGTATTCACGTCCTCATCTGTCGCGCGACCCCGTTTGTGACGCTGCCCGGCGACAAAAGTTCACGGGACAGGCTCTGCGCTACACGCTAGAAGAATGCAGCGATCAGGCAGGCTTGTCGCCCGCCAGGGTGACCCGGTGCATGACGCGCCTGAAACCGTGGTAATCGTTGACCGGATTGTGCTGGGCGCAGCGATTGTCCCAGAGTGCGAGAGAGCCCGGCTTCCATCGGAAGCGGCAGGTGAGCTCCGGCCGCACCTGGTGCGCGAAAAGGTAGTCGAGGAGCGGCGCGCTCTCGGCTTCGGTCCAGCCCCTGAAGCGGCTGGTGTGGGCGACGTTCACGTAGAGCGCCTTGCGCCGGGTCTCCGGGTGGGTGCGAACGACCGGGTGCTCTCCGACGAGCACTTTCAGGGTCGCGCCGCTTTCGCGCAGGCGGTCTTCACGGGTTTTCGACACTTCCGCCTTGGTCGAGGTGTTCATGCCGGTGAGGCCGTCGAGCGTCGTCTTCAGGCCTTCGGACAAGGTTTCGTACGCGAGATACTGGTTCGCGAAAAGGGTGTCGCCGCCGCGAGGGGGTGTTTCCACGGCGTAGAGCATGCTCGCCATCGGGGGCCGATCGAGGTAGGTCGTGTCCGAATGCCACACGCCGCCGAAATTGACCCGCTCGTGCGCGAGCTTGACCACCGGCGTGACGAAAGGGCACTCCGGCAGCCCTTTGAGCTGGGGGTATTCCATGGGCTCGCCGAACCCGCGCGCGAATTCGACGAGCGCCTGCGGCGTGAGTGGCTGGTCGAGCAGGAAGATGACCAGGTGGTCGAGCCATGCCTGCCGGAGCTCCGCGATGACGTCGGCCGCGAGCGGACCGGAGGCGTCGACACCCCGCACTTCCGCGCCGAGCGCACCGGCGATCGGCCGCACTTCGATGTGGCGGTAATCGCGAGGCTCCATCACGCTCACGACGGGTTCAGTGGAATTCATCGGTCTGTACGCCTAATCGAGCTTCGCTCCGGACTCCTTCACGACCACTGCCCATTTGTCGATGTCCCGCTTGAGTATCCGGTTGAAGGCCTCCGGCGTCGTGATGAAAGGCTCGGCGCCCTGCGCCGCGAAAGCGTCGGCGACTTCCCTGGTCCTGATGAGTGCGGCTATATCCTCGTTCATCCTGTTGACGACCGCGGCCGGCGTGCGCGCCGGGGCGAGCAGGCCGAACCACGGATGGACGTCGAACCCCGGAATGGCGGCTTCCGCGATCGTCGGCAGGTTCGGCAGGGTGGCGGAGCGCTTCGCGCTCGTCACCGCGAGCGCGCGCACGCGGCCCGCCTGCACGAAACCCACTACCGAAGGCATGCTGGTGAAGACCGCCTGTATCGTTCCGCCGATGAGATCGGTCAAGGCGGGCGCGGCGCCTTTGTACGGCACGTGCACGAGGCTCACGCCCGCGCCTTTGCTGAACATCACGCCGAGCAGGTGATTGGCCGAGCCATTGCCTGCCGAGCCGTAGTTCACCTTGCCGTCGTTCGCTTTGGCGTAAGCGATGAACTCGGACACGCTTTTGGCGGGCAGGGCCGGGTTGATCGCCATCACGAAAGGCACGTTCGCCAGCGTTGCAACCGTCGAGAAATCGTTCAGCGTGTTGAACGGAAGGCTCTTGTACAGGCTCGCATTGATCGCGTGCGTCCCGTCGTAGGCGAGCAGGAGCGTGTAGCCGTCGGGCGCCGACTTGGCCACGATCTCGGTGCCGATGATGCCCCCGGCGCCGGTTCGGTTGTCGACGACCACCTGCTGGTGCCAGCGTTCGGCGAGGCGCTGGCCCATGATGCGCGCCAGTGCGTCCGATGCGCCGCCCGGCGCCTGCGGCACGACGATCCTCAGCGGGCGCACCGGAAAGGTCTGCGCGGCCGCGCCGCCGGGGGCGAGCATCGGCAGAAGAAAAGCGGCTGCGCCCAGCCGCGCGACCGTGACGCGAGCACTCATGGTTGTCCTTTCGCCGGCATCGTGAATTTGAAGCACGTCTCGGCCGGCGTCGAAGTGACGTCCAGTGTGCCCCCGTGGGCGCGCGCGATCTCGGAAGCGATGAAGAGTCCCAGCCCCAGGCCTTCCTGGTTCGACCGCGCCGAAGCGCGAGTGAAAGGCTGGAACAGGCGCTGGATCGTGGCGGGAGGAATGGGCTCGCCTCGATTGGTGACCGACAGCTCCACGACCGCATCGTTGTCCGTCGCCGTGACCGAAACCGGTCCGTCGGCGGCCCCATGCGTGAGGGCGTTCGCCAGCAGGTTGGAGAGCAACCGGGCGATGCGGGGCTGATCGCAATACACCGGTTCGGGAAGCGTGATCCTGGCGTCGATCGTCCGCTCGGGCGACGTGGCGCGCAGCTCGGCGATGACCTGTTCGAGCGCCGGCCCGAGGAGCGCGGCATCGCGGTTGAGTACCAGGCCGCCGCCGAGCCGTGCGCGCGCCAGATCCATGACGTCGTCGATGAGGCGTGCCATGCGGCGCACGCTTTTCTGGATCAGCTCGATGACCGGCGCGGCGCGCGTATCGAGCGGCGTGCGCCGCAAGACCCTCGTACCCGCGTCGATCGACGCCAGCGGATTTCGCAGGTCGTGTCCGAGCACCGCGATGAACTGCTCGCGCAATTCCGCCGTCTTGCGTTCGTCCATGAGCGCGGCTTCGCTGGCGGCCAGGCGCTCCTGCGATTCCAGGTGCAACGCAATCAGCTCCGCGAAGAGCTTGAACATCCCGAGCGTCTCGGACTTGTTCAGCCGCGCCGGCCGTGGATCGATCGCGCACAGCGTCCCGAAAAATTCACCGCCGGGGCGGAAGATCGGCACCGAGATGTAGCTCTGGAATCCGTACATCGCGGGGGTCGGGTGCACGCGGTAGATCTCGTCCTCGGCGACATGGTCGATGGCCACCGGCGTGCCGCTGTGCCTGATCTCGTTACAGATCGTCGTCTCTACCTCGAGCTCACCACCGGGCTTCAGTCCGAACTCGATGTCGTCGCGCACGGCGCAGGCGATCCACCGGTCTTCGGTGACGCGAGCGATCGCGGCGAAACCCATGCCGGTCGTGCGGCACACGACCTCCAGGAGTTTGGGCACTGCCTGTATGCGCGCGACGGTGGCGACGTCGGCTGCGAGGCCGTCGCTCAGGGATTCACTCATCGCTCAGAAAACTTGCTTGGGCACGCGGCGTCACAGCGTTCCGATTCAGTTGAAGGCGTTCGGCGTTCGTCGCTGCGGGGAGCCGTATTATCGCAACAACGGGTCTCGCGTGCATTGCAGCGCCGCACGCCTGAAACAAAAAGGCGGCCCGCGGCCGCCTTTCAATCGGCGCCGGCGTCAGAGGCCGCCGGTTGCGGTCTTGTCCCGCGACTACTTGTTCTTTCCGGGCGCCGGCACCGAGCGGGCCGGCGGCACGACGGACGAGGAAACCGGAACCGACGTTTTCTTCGGTTGCTTCGGTTTCTTGGTTTCCTTGTTGCTGCGCTGTTGACCTTTAGCCATGTCGATCTCCTGTGGTTGCACGCTATCGGGGCTCTGTACCTTTACAGCGGCACAGGCGCGCCCATTATGGCACGGGGTGCTTTTCACTATCGCCTCCATAGCGATATTCAGTTGGCCGCGCGTGTCACGCGCCTGTATCTTGCACGGCTGTTCGATTCCACCCATCCGCAACCCGCTCGCCGAGGATTTCACATGCTCCCCACCGCTAAAGACCTGGAAGGTAAACCCGTCCCGAAAGCGACGTTCAAGACCCGCGTGAACGACGCCTGGAAGGACGTCTCCACCGACGACGTGTTCAAGGGCAAGACCGTCGTGCTGTTCTCGCTCCCCGGCGCGTATACGCCGACGTGCTCGAGCACGCACCTGCCGCGCTACAACGAGCTCGCCCCGGTGCTCAAAGCCAGGGGCGTGGACGACATCGTGTGCGTCTCGGTCAACGATACGTTCGTGATGGACCAGTGGAAGCGCGACCTGGAAGCCGAAAACATCAACGTCATTCCCGACGGCAACGGCGAATTCACCGAGGGCATGGTCATGCTCGTCGACAAGTCGGACCTCGGTTTCGGCAAG
>JAQGNC010000191.1 GCA_028292065.1 Betaproteobacteria bacterium | reverse complement strand
TACGACGCCGACGGCATCTGGAACAACCAGGGCAAGTTCGCTGCGTGGGACACCGGCCCGTGTTACTGCGACACGTGCCGCACCCTGTTCCGTGCCGATTCGGGCAGCGACATTCCCGCTGACGAGGACTGGTCCAACCCGGTGTGGCGCCGCTTCAACCAGTGGCGTTACGAGCGGATCACCGCGTGGGTGAAGCGCATGCACACCGAGATACACGCAGCGAAGCCCGCTGCGATCTTCATCGCCGCGGTGCAGCTCATGGAGTCGCTCGACACGATCAGGCCGGGCGGCTGGGACATCGATTACTGGGTGCCTTACCAGGACGTGCTCACTTTCGAGTGCCAGCGCCGCAACACCGCGCCGTGGTGGCCGGGAATCCAGGCGAAGTATCTGTCGACCCTCGCGCCGGACAAGCCGCGCTGGATGACCGCGAGCTATTTCTACCCGTGGTGGCGGCTCTATGCGTCGCCCGAAGCGGAGAACCGGCCGTGGATCGCGCAGCAGTTCGCCAACGGGGTGAGCACCTGGCTGCACATCAACGGGGGTTACTCCGATCTCTTCGACCGCCGCGGCCTCGAGCCGATGCGCGAAGTGATGAACCGTCTGGCGAGCTGGGAGCGCTACTTCGCAGGTGCGGTGTCGGGCGCGCGCGTCGCGATCGTGTTTTCACGCCACACCCAGGACAACTACGGCGGCGCGAAGCCGCACGAACGCTATCTCGATTTCATCCGCGGCTGGTATTGCGCGCTTTCCGAAGCGCACATTCCTTTCGACGTCATTTCAGACAAGGTGCTCAGCGCGCAACGCCTCTCGGCGTATCGCGTGATCGTCCTTTCGAATCTCGCGTGCGTGTCCGATGAAACCGCCGCGACGATCGAAGCGTTCGCGGCCGCGGGGGGCGGGGTGGTCGCGAGCTTCGACGCGGGTACGCGCGATCTCGACGGCAACGAGCGCGTCGAGCCCGTTTTCCACGGCATCGTCGGCGGCCGGCGGACCGGACGACGCGAGGGCCTCAAGTCGTCCTACGCGAAAATCGAAGACCCTGACGATCCGCTGCTGCTCGGGCTCGGCGACACCGATCTCATCCCGAACGAAGGCGCGCTGGTCGAAATCCGCCCCGACCGTGGCCGCGCGGTCCCGCTGACGCTGATCCCGCCGGTCATCGCACATTCGGGCGCGACGATCAGCATCCCCGAGTACAGCGCGATCAACGAGACGACCGACATCCCCGTCGCGATCCGCGGCGAGCACGGTAAAGGGCGCGTGGTGTACTTCTGCAATGCGATGGAGTCTCTCTTCTATCGCTACGGCTTTCCCGATCTCGGCCGTGTGCTCGCTAACGCGGTGCAGTGGACGCTGGCGGAAGCGCCGGTGCTCGAAGTGGATGCGCCCGATTACGTCGAAGCGACGCTCATGGTGCAGCCCGGCCGCAAGCTCGTGCACCTCGTCGTATTCGCCGTCGGCAAGCCGGTCAATACCGGCTGGCGACACATCGGCCGCAACCTCATTCCCGCTACCAATGTGACGGTCAGGATCGCGCTCGCCGACGGTGAAAGCGTGCGCGAGGTGCGCCTCGCGAGCAGCGAATCGCCGCTGCCGTTGCAGGGCACGAACGGCAGCGCCGAAGTCGTCGTGCCGCGGGTCGCCGACCACGAGATCGTCATCTTCGAATTGAATTGAACGGAGCGCCCTACATGTTTCGACCGATCCCGATCGTCTTTCTGGTGGCAGTCCTCGCCAGCGGTGTGAGCGCAGCAGCCGATAAAGCCGGCGCTTATCCGACCAAGCCGGTTCGCCTCGTCGTTCCGCTCACCGCGGGCGGCCCCACCGACATCCTCGCGCGCATCGTCGCGGTCCCGCTGGGCGAACCGCTCGGGCAGCAGGTGCTCGTCGACAACCGCCCGGGCGCGGGCGGCAACATCGGCGCGGACATCGCCGCCAAATCACCGCCTGACGGTTACACCCTTTTCATGGGGACGTCGGGCCCGCTCGCGATCAACTCGAGCCTGTACCCGAAGCTGCCTTTCGATCCGATCCGCGATTTCGCGCCGATCATCCTCGTTGCCTCGGCGCCTTTCGTCGTCATCGTGAATGCGTCCGTGGGCGCGAACAATGTCAAAGAGCTCATCGCGCTCGCCAAAGCGAAACCGGGACAGCTCAACTACGGGTCGGTGCCCGGCAGCGCGTCGCATCTCTCGACCGAGCTTTTCAAGCTGATGGCGGGGGTGAACATCGTGCACATCCCCTACAAGGGCGCGGTGACCGCGACGACCGACGTGATGGCGGGGCAGATCCAGTTGAGCTTTGCATCGACGCCCGGCTCGATGTCCGTGGTCAAAGCAGGCAAGGTCAAGGCGCTCGCGGTCACGAGTGCGAAGCGCATCGCCAAGCTTCCCGACGTGCCGACGATCGCGGAGTCGGCGTTGCCTGGATACGAAGGCAGCGTGTGGTACGGCGTCGTCGCGCCCGCGTCGACGCCGCGCGAGATCGTCCAGCGCCTGCACCGCGAGATCGCGCACATCCTCGATCAGCCGATGCATCGCGAACGCATGATCGCGGCCGATTTCGAGCCGACGACCTCCACCCCCGAGCAGTTCGGGCGCTTCATCAGGAGCGAGACCGCGAAATGGGCGAAAGTGGTGAAAGCTTCCGGCGCGAAACCGGAGTGAAGCGATTCCGGTAGCGCAGGCGCCTCGCCTGCAGCGGGTTCAAACGGCGAGGCTCGCAGGCGAGGGCGCCTGCGCTACACCTGCAGACCGCCGCAATGCAGGTCGAGGTTCGCGACCAGCGGCAGGTGATCCGAAGCGATTTGCGCCAGCGGGGTCGAGTGCACGCGCATCTCGCGCAGCAGCGCGCGAGGTTTCACCCACATGCGGTCGAGTGCGAACACCGGCAGGCGCGCAGGAAAGGTCGGCGGTGACGGCGTCTGCTCGAAATGCTTGTGCATCCAGCGCAGCGGGCGTCCCCACAGGAACCACTCGTTGATGTCGCCCATGAGGATGGTCGGCAGCGGACGATCGCCTTCGAGCGCGCGCAGCAGGCGCTGGATCTGTTCGCGCCGTTCGGCCGGCCTCAACCCCAGGTGCGTCGCGAGCACTCGCATCGGCGTGCCGCCGCAGTCGAGCTCGACGTCGAGCGCGCCGCGAGGCTCGCAGCGCTCCACGCACAGGTTCAGGCGCTGCACCGACAGCACCTTGAAGCGCGTCAGCAGGCCGTTGCCGTAATCGGCGCCGTTTCGCAGCAGGGTCGGCCCCGCGATCGCTTCGAAACCGGTCTCCTTCGCGAGATAGCCGAGCATGTCGAAACCGGTCGCTCGCGACTCGACTTCCTGCAGCGCGATGATGTCGGCGTCGAACTCGCGCAGCACTTCGGCGATGCGTTTGGGAACGAAGTGCCGGTCGCGGCCGACGCCGCCGTGCGTGTTGTACGACGCGATGCGGATGCCGTCGCGAGCCATCTAGACCCTTTCCGTCGCGGGCGCCGCGGCACTGGCGAAGCGGCGGTGGATGTACAGCGCAGCCGCGACAACGACTGCGGCGACTGCGGCCACCGCCGCGAAGCTTCCGAAGCCGGGATCGGTCACGGCTTTGTGCACGCGGTCGACGAAGATCACCGTGACCGCGATCCCCGGCGCCATGCCGAGTGCGGTGCCGAGCAGGAAATCGCGGAGGCGGATATGCGAGGCGCCGATGACCGCGTTCACGACCGAGAAGGGCGCGACCGGCAGCAGGCGTATCACCGCGATTGCGACCGTGCCTTTGCGCGCGAGGCGGCGCGTGATGCGATTGAGCCTCGGCCCCGCGAGATTGCGCACCGTGTCGCGCCCGAGCCGAGCGCCGATCCAGTAGGTCACCGCGGCGCTCAGCAGCGCCCCCGCCAGTGCGTAGATGCCGCCGAGCAGGGGCCCGAAGACGATGCCGGTCGCGATGATGAGCGCGGTCACCGGAATCACCAGCAGGCCCGCCACGACATAGGCCGCCATCACCGCGAGCGGCGCGACCGGCGAATCGTGCAATGCGTGCGCGATTCGCACGAGCGAGTCGATCGCGATCCATTCGCGTAGCGGCGTCCAGCGCCACGCCGCCGCGATCAACGCGAGCGCGACGAAAGTGATGGCGATGCGCGCGACGCGGCCCGCGACCGGTTTGCGCTCGGTCGCCGGTACGAATTCCTTCACGAGCTCGTCGGGATCGACCGGGCGCTCGGGGTCGACCACCGCGCTCGCGGGAACGAGCGCGTCGATCTCAGCCGAGACTTGCGGATTGATCGGCTCGAGCGTGCGCTCGCCGGGTCGTCTCAGCGCTTCGACCGTGCTGATGAGTCTGCCGTCGTGCCGTGCGGTTTCGGCGGCGACGAGCTCGGGTGCGACGCCGAGGTGCTCGCCGAGCAACCGATTGCGCAGCCCGGCGATCGCTCGCCTCACGCGCTCGTCCCCGCGTGCTTCGATCGCGACGTTGCACTCGGTGTCGAAACCCATCGAGCGATTGCTGAAGTTCGCCGAGCCCACGCTGCACAGCTCGTCGTCGACGATCAGCACTTTGCTGTGCACGTTGAGCACGTTCGGCAGCTGGAGATTGGGGACGTGCGGATAGTAGAGACCGTAATGGCCGCCGGCGTCCGCGTCCCGGAGCTGCTTGTGCAGGCGCGCGCGCAACACCCCCATCGTGCGTTCTTCGAGCCAGCCTTCCTCGGTGCGCCGCGAGACGACGAGGATGTCCGCCGAATCGGGCTCGCGCAGGCGAGCTTCGAGCGCGGCGCCGACCACGCTCGAGCTGAAATACTGGTTCTCGAGATACATCGAGCGTTTCGCCGCATGAATCGCGTCGACGTAGAGATGGCGGATCTCCTCGATCGCCTGGCCCGTCACGTAACCGGGATCAGTGCGGGCGATCGAGACGTCGACGTCGGTGATGTCGGGTGCCAGGCCCGGCGGCCACGGATCGTTCTGCGGCGCTTCGTCGAGCGGGCGGGGTTTGCGCGCGGTTGCATGGCGCCAGCGCTCGCGCGCGAGCTCGCCGAGCGCGCGCGCAGGCCCGCCGTCGACGATCGCCTGCACGTCGTGGTACGGGCGGTAAGGCTTGCCGTCGGGATCGCAGCGGCCGGGGTTGTTGCAGCCGTGCTCGGACGTGTCCCAGCGGCAATGGGTGAGATCGAGCCCGCCGACGAATGCGACGGCGTCGTCGACCACGACGATCTTCTGGTGGTGCGAGGCCCCCGTCGGATGCTTGTCGTCGAGGCGGAACGACAGGCGCCGGTGGGTGCGCCAGTCGAGCTTGTAAATCGGCATCCACTCGCGGTCCATGGCGAACACCATCGCGAAATCCCACGACAGCACGTACATCCGCAGGTGACGCCGGCGCTTCACCACTTCGTTCAGGAAGTCGCCGAGCTCCTCGGGAAAGCCGTCGTTCGCGCCGTCCGGAACGAGGCGGATGCGGCTGTCGATGTCCCAGCCGATGATGAAGACGCTGCGCTGCGCCCGCGCGATCGCCGCGCGCACCGCTTTGAAATAGTCGGCGCCGTCGACCAGAAAGCCGAGGCGGTCCGCGCGTTCGGTGCGCCAGCAGTTGCGCCCCGGCACGAGCAGCGCCTCGCCTGCGGTGCCGGTTGATTTTGATTTCATGAGTGTTCGTTGGACGGACCGGCTCCACGTGCCGGTTCCGCACGTTTAGGGCAAACGCTATGCCTGCGGGGGGGGCGCAAGGGATGAGGGATGAGGGTGACGCGTAGCGCAGGCGCCTCGCCTGCAGCGGACGTCATGCTGGCGTACGCCAGCATCCATTTTCAACGCGGCCGCGCGCCGCTACAGCGGGCTGTGGAACGCCACGTCGTGCTCGAGGCACGGCAGCATGCCGCGCACCTTGTCCACGCGTTGCGGATCGACGTCGGCGTAGACGATACCCGGCGCGTCGCCGCCGTCGGCGAGAATTTTTCCCCACGGGTCGACGACGAGGCTGTGGCCGTAAGTCGAGCGATTGCCGGGGTGTTCGCCGCACATGGCCGGCGCAAAAACGAAACACGCGTTCTCGATCGCGCGCGCCTGAATCAGCGGGTGCCAGTGGTCCTTGCCGGTCGCACGCTGGAAAGACGAAGGAATCGTGAGATAGCACGCGCCGGCTTTGGCGAGGCTGCGATAAAGCTGCGGGAAGCGCAGGTCGTAGCAGACCGTGAGCCCGAGCTTGCCCCACGGGGTGTCGGCGGTGACCGCGCGCGCGCCGGGGCAGTACGCCGACGACTCCTTGATCACTTTGCCGTCGGGGAGCGTCGCGTCGAACATGTGGATCTTGTCGTACGACGCCTGCACGCTGCCGTCGGCCGCGATGAGGAAAGAGCGGTTCGCGATGCGATCGCTGTCGGTCTTGAGCGTGAGCGACCCGACGAGCAGCCAGATCGAAAGCTCTGCGGCGAGCGCTTGCAGTTGCGCGAGCGCCTGACCGCCATCGGGATCGAGCGCGCGGCTGCGCATCGTGCGGCCGCTGCCGTCCATCATCAGCGTGTATTCGGGCGTCAGCACGAAGCTCGCGCCGCTCTGCGCGGCTTCGCGAGTCATCGCGCTGACGGTCTCGAGGTTTGCGGCGAGGTCGTTGCCGGTCTGGGTCTGCAGCAGGGCGACTTTGAAAATGTCAGGCATGAGCGGGCGGGGTTCTCGGTCGGGCGCTGATTGTACCGACGATTCCTAAGGGGACAGCCCCCGGTTTGGTCCGGGAGCACGTCCAAACCGGGGTCTGACCCCAAAAAGCCGGGGTCAGACCCCGCCGTTCGCCAGCTTCGTCGCGCGTATTTCCGTCGTTAAGCCACCACGTCCTGCTGCCGATTGGCGAGCGTGCCTTTCGCGATGTCGTTCGGCGCTTCCTCGTTCGGAAAATTGAATTCGAGGACGGTGCCGATCGGATCCTTCAGGAAAATCTGGAAACCGGCATTCGGCACGTTCTGCGCTTCGAAGGCGAGGCCGAGCTTTTGCACGCGGTCGCGGAATTCGGTGGCGCCGGTCATGCCGAAAGCGATGTGGTCGACGCTGCCGTGGTGTTTTTCCTGGAGGAAACCATCGGGGCAGCGCGCGCTCACGTGGATGAGCGGATGGTTGTCGTGCCAGAGCCAGATCCCGGGGTTCGGGAAGTTGGGGCGGTCGCCTTTCCTGAGATCCATCAGCTCGCCGTAAAACTTTTCGATCGCCGGCAGATCGCTGACCGCGCAGCGGATGTTGAGGTGATGCACGCCATTCAGTTTCATAAATCCTCCTTTGGTTGGTTCCTCATCCCTGCCGTCCCGAACACCGTTGGACAGGCTCGTTTCCTCCTCCCGTGGCAGGCAGAGGGTGAGGGTCGTTAACGAAAATACTTCAAACGTCGACGGGCGTCGCGATGCCCGAACGATGTCCTTCGATCTCGCGCACCGGCTTCTCGCCGCCGAGACTGCGCCCGGTCGGCGTCCACGTGCACACCGGCGCGCCTTCGACCCAGACCGTCCGGTATTCGCCCGGTACGAAGAACTCGACGAAGACCATGTCCTCTTCGCCTTCGCTTCTCAGGTAGTGGCGCTCGCGCTCGCCGTAGTAGATGAGGTCGCCTTTGCGAACGGGTATCGGGCTCTCGTTCGCGTACGCGGTACCGCGGCCCTGGAGCACGTACATGAAGTGCTCGGCGCCTTCGTGGTGGTGATTCGAGGCTTGCGTGCCCGGCGGATAGATGATGATCTCGCCCTTGATCGCACGCGTGCCGAAAAGCTTCGGCGTGAGCACATAGATGCGCTTGCGCGCGTCGTGCTCGGAATCGAGCACCGGCTCGCGCGTCCAGTCGACGACGCGCAACCTGAGCGCGGCTGGGTCGAAGGCGGCATCGAACCGTCGCGCCTGCGGAAGCTCGCCGTACAGCAGCGCGGCTGCCGATGTCGCGCAGAGCGTTCCGCTGAAGCCGGGCGGAAGACAAACGATGTGCGATCGCCCGAGCTCGGCGTCGCCGCCCGCGTGGCGCAGCACCGCAGCGCCTTCGAGCATCTGGAACCACGCGAGATCGTCGAGCGAGACGTTCAGCTCGAGCGCCGCACGCGCAGCGAGGTCGAGCCTGTCCAGGCCGATCCGGGTCCCGGCCACTCGCGCGTGCGTGAGCAGACGCTTGCGCGCGACGCCCGCCGAGAGCGGCTCGTGCTCAATCGCGCTCTCGTTGATCGTGATCGCCATCGGGTCTTCTCCAGTGGAAGCGCGATACTCTACCCGCTGCGGCCGTTGCCGCGCAAACGCGTTGTGGCCGCAGCGCCGGGCGTCTACCATACGGCCACGCGTGCTGCCGGCGAGCGAGACGCTCAACTGTACGTCTGAATCACAGGAGAAATCATGTCCGGGGCAGGTCACATCGATCCATCGAACAAGAAAGTCGCACTGCTCATCGCGGTGCTCGCGCTGCTCCTGGCTTTCGCCGAGACCTTCGGCAAAAGCGCGCAGACCGACGCGTTGAGCCGCAACATCGAGGCGTCGAACCTGTGGTCTTTCTTCCAGGCGAAAACGATACGCATGACGACGTTGCGCACGGCCGCCGAAGCGCTCGAGCTCCAGCTCGCCACCACGAGCGGTGAGACCAGGCAGGCGCTTGCGAAGCGCATCGAAGACTGGAAGAAATCCGCGGCACGATACGATAGCGAACCGGAGACCGGCGAAGGCCGCAAAGAGCTCGCGCAGCGCGCCAAGGCGGCGGAGGGGACACGCGACCGCTCGCTCGCGGCGTATCACCAGTACGAGACCGCTTCCGCGGCGCTGCAGATCGCGATCGTGCTGGCGTCGGCGCAGGTGATCACCGGCGCGGTCTTCCTGCTGTGGGCGTCGATGGGACTCGGCGTGGTGGGCCTCATCTTCACCGGCCTCGGGTTCTTCGCCCCGACTCTCCTGCATCTGTTCTAGCTCTGCGCGTAGGGCAAACCACCCCCACCCTAACCCTCCCCCTGAAGGGGAGGGAATGTTTCGTCATCCGCGCCGCGGATAACTCTCCTTCCCCCTCAGGGGGAAGGTTGGGATGGGGGTGGGTTTGAGCGCTAGCGCTCCCAGGGATTGCGGCTTTCCGCGTCGATGCCGTAGCGCTGCACCGCATCGACGACCACCGAAGGTGCGATCCGCGCTTCGTCGGCGAGCGCTTTGAGCGCGGCGACGACGATCGATCCGCGGTCGACTTCGAAGAAGCGGCGGAGCGCTTCGCGCGTGTCGCTGCGGCCGAAGCCGTCGGTGCCGAGCACGACGTAGCGCCTCGGCACCCACGTCCGGATGAGGTCGGGCACCGCTCGCACGTAATCGCTCGCGGCGACGACCGGTCCTGCGGTGGAAGAGAGGCACTGCTCGACATAGCTCGTGCGCTGCGGCGAGGCCGCGTGCAGGGTGTTCCAGCGCTCGACGTCCATGCCGTCGCGCCTCAACTCGGTGTAGCTGGTCACGCTCCAGACGTTGGCCGCGATCCCGTATTCGCTTTCGAGCATGTCGGCGGCGGCAATGACTTCGCGCAATATGGTGCCCGAGCCGAGGAGTTGGACGACCGGCTCGTGCCGATCGGCTGCAGGCGAGGGCGCCTGCGCTACACGTTCGTCCTGAGCCGCCTCCCGCCTGCCGCCTCCCGCCTCACGATAGAGATACATCCCCCGCAATATCCCTTCCTGCGCGGTCGCCGGCGCCGCCGGATGCGCGTAGTTCTCGTTCATCACGGTGATGTAATAGAACGCGTCCTCGTGGTTTTCGAGCATGCGGCGCGCGCCGTCCTGCACGATCGTCGCGAGCTCATAGCCGAAGCACGGGTCGTAGGCGCGGCAGTTCGGCACCGCCGCCGCGCAGAGATGACTCGAGCCGTCTTCGTGCTGGAGGCCTTCGCCGGAGAGCGTGGTGCGCCCCGCGGTCGCGCCGATGAGGAAGCCTCGCGCTCGCGAGTCCGCCGCCGCCCAGATGAAATCGCCGACGCGCTGGAAGCCGAACATCGAATAGAAGATGTAGAAAGGCAGCATCGGCACGCCGTGCGCCGAATACGCAGTCGCGGCGGCGATCCACGACGACATCGCGCCGGCTTCGTTGATCCCTTCCTCGAGGATCTGCCCGTCTTTCGCTTCCTTGTAATAGAGCAGCTCGTCGCGGTCTTCCGGCTCGTAGAGCTGGCCGACCGACGAATAGATCGCAACCTGCCTGAAGAGCGACTGCATGCCGAAAGTGCGCGCCTCGTCCGCGACGATCGGCACGATGCGCTTGCCGATCCCGCCGTCCTTCAGCAGCTGCGAGAGCATCTTCACGAAGACCATCGTGGTCGATTCCTCGCGCTCGCCCGAGCCTTCGAGGATGCGTGAAAAGGTGTCGAGCGCGGGAACGGGCAGCGCGGGCGCCGCGTGGATGCGCTCAGGCAAGTAGCCTCCGAGCTTTTCGCGGCGCGCGTGCAGGTAGCGCATCTCGGCGCTGTCGTCCGCGGGCTTGTGGAAGCGCAGGTGGTGAACGTCGTCGTCGGTGAGCGGCAGCGCGAAGCGGTCGCGGAAAGCGAGGAGCGCGTCGTTCTCGAGCTTTTTCGCCTGGTGAGCGCCCATGCGGCCCTGGCCCCAGTGGCCCATGCCGTAACCTTTTTTGGTCTGCGCGAGGATCACGGTCGGCCGGCCTTTGTAATTCGCCGCCGCGTGATACGCCGCGTAGATCTTGACCGCGTCGTGGCCGCCGCGGCGCAGCCGGTCGATATCGTCGTCGGAAAGGTGCTGGACGATCTGCTGGAGCTCGGGATTCTGGTTGAAGAAGTGCTCGCGGTTGAATGGGCCGTCGGTCGCCGCGTACTTCTGGAGCTCGCCGTCGACGGTCTCGTGCAGGCGCCGGATGATCACGTTCTCTTCGTCGCGCGCGAACAGCGGGTCCCAGTCGGAGCCCCAGAGCACCTTGATCACGTTCCAGCCCGCGCCCGCGAAGAGGCCTTCGAGCTCCTGGATGACCGAGCCGTTGCCGCGCACCGGCCCGTCGAGACGCTGGAGGTTGCAGTTCACCACGAAGATGAGGTTGTCGAGCCCTTCGCGCGCCGCGACCGAAAGGCCGGCGAGCGACTCGGGCTCGTCCATCTCGCCGTCGCCGACGAAAGCCCACACCTTGCGGGCGTTCGTCTGGAGGATGTCGCGGTTCTCCAGATAGCGCATGAAGCGCGCCTGGTAGATCGCGGTGATCGGCCCGATTCCCATTGAGGCGTTCGGGAACTGCCAGAAGTCCTGCATGAGATACGGGTGGCAGTACGACGGCAGCCCGCGGCCGCCGGTCTCGCGGCGGTAATGCGCGAGCTGATCTTCGGTGAGCCGCCCTTCGACGAAAGCGCGCGCGTACACGCCCGGCGCCGCGTGCGGCTGGAAATACACGAGGTCGCCGTCCTGCCCGCCGCGGAAGAAATGATTGAAGCCGACTTCGAAAAGGTCGGCGATCGATGCGTAAGTCGCGATATGGCCGCCGAGCTCGGGGTGATCGCGGTTCGCCCGGACGACCATCGCGAGCGCGTTCCAGCGAACGATGCCGATGATGCGTTGCTCGATATCGAGATTGCCGGGATATTGCGGCTGCTCGGCGAGCGGGATCGTGTTGCAGTACGGCGTGTTGAGCACCGGCGGCAGCGCGACCCGGCGCGCGCGTGCGCGATCGACGAGCTTCCTCAGGATGAACGTCGCGCGCTCGCGCCCTTCTCTCTCGACGAGCGTGTCGAAAGCTTCGAGCCATTCGCCCGTTTCCTCGACGTCGACGTCCTGCTGCAGCACGCGCCAGTACGCGGCGGAGGAGAGCTCGGAAAGATCGGTCATTGAAAGGCCTCGTGAACGGGTGAACGGGTGAACGGGTGAACGGGGTACGCTGTCATCGCGAGGAGCGTAGCGACGTGGCGATCTCGTGGCGCACGTTCGCAACGGGATTGCTTCGTCGCGTCGCTCCTCGCAATGACATCCTCCTATGGTACCCAAGCTGCGGCGGCATTTGCCGCCGTTTCCCGTTGACAGCACGCGGCTTCGCAGCATTTACTACTGAAAAACCACACTCCAGAGAAACAATATGCCGCAAACCGACCTCGACCCCATCGACTGGAAAATCCTCGGCAGGCTTCAGCAGGACGCGCGCATCTCGAACGTCGATCTCGCGAAAGCCGTGAACCTCTCGCCGTCGCCGTGCCTGAACCGCGTTCGCGCGCTCGAGGAAAATCGCATCGTCAGCCGCTACGTGACCCTGCTCGACCCGCTGAAGATCGGTCTCACGGTGAGCGTGTTCATCCAGGTGAGCCTCGAGAAGCAGATGAGGAACGCGCTCGATACTTTCGAAGCGTCGATCCTCGCGCGCGATGAAGTGATGGAGTGTTACCTGATGACCGGTGACGCGGATTACCTGCTGCGCGTGATCGTGTCCGACGTGCAGTCGCTCGAGCGCTTCATCGTCGATTACCTCGCGAAGATCCCCGGCGTCTCGAGCATCAAGTCGAGCTTCGCGTTGAAGCAGGTGAAGTACAAGACCGCGCTGCCGCTGCCGTCCGGGGGCGCGGGACCGCGCCAGCGCCGCAGCGCCGTCATTCCGGACGCGCGCGAGCGCAGGTGATCCGGAATCCATTTTGTCCTTCAGCGTACGGCACCAGGACAACGCCGCGATTGGGGCATAATGCTCGTCCGCTCATCCGTATAAACGCAGCATGGCTCTGCGACTCTTTTTTCGGAGACCCCCATGAACGACATGAACCGTGAAGACCTGCTCGCGCTCGTGACGAATAAAACCGGCTGGACGCGCCGCGACTTCGTGGCCTCTTCCCTTGCGACCGGCTTCGCGCTCGCGGTGCAGCCGGTGTGCGCACAGACCGTGATCACGACCGACACGCAGGGACTCACTGCCGGTGAAGTGAAAATCGCGACGAAGGACGGCGACATCCCGGCGTACCGCTCGATGCCCGCGACCGGAAAAAACTTTCCGGTCATTCTGGTCGTGCAGGAGATCTTCGGCGTGCACGAGCACATCAAGGACGTGACGCGGCGCTTTGCGAAGCTCGGCTACATGGCGATCGCGCCCGAGCTGTACTACCGCCAGGGGGACGTATCGAAGATGACCGACACCGCGGAAATCTTCACGAAGGTGGTCAACAACGTGCCCGACGCGCAGGTGATGAGCGATCTCGACTCGACCGTCGCGTGGGCGGGCAAGAACGGCGGCAATGTCGAGAAGCTCGGGATCACCGGCTTTTGCTGGGGCGGCCGCATCACATGGCTGTACACCGCGCACAACCCGAAAGTCGACGCCGGCGTCGCGTGGTATGGAAGACTCGTCGGCGACAAGTCCGAGATGACGCCCACCTATCCGATCGATCTCGTGGGGAAGATCAACGCGCCGGTGCTCGGCCTTTACGGCGGCGCCGATGCCGGTATCCCGAACGACACCGTCGAGCGCATGAACGCAGCGCTGAAGAAAGCCGGCAAGAAGTCCGAGATCCACCTCTACCCCGACACCCCGCACGCGTTCAACGCCGACTACCGGCCGAGCTACAGGAAAGCGCAGGCCGACGACGGCTGGAAGCGCGCCATCGAGTGGTTCAGGAAGAACGGGGTCGCTTGATCGCGAACCAGAACAAGTTCAAAAGCCTCAACGCGAAGGACGCAACGAACGCGAAGGAAAACCACGTCGTCATTCCGGCGCGGGCCGGAATCCATTTTGACTTTAAATCAAGATGGGTCCTGGCCTGCGCCAGGGCGACGCCATTCCACGTCGTCATTCCGGCGCAGGCCGGAATCCATTTTGACTTTAAATCGAGATGGACCTGGCCTGCGCCAATATGACGCCATCGTGTTCTTCCGTGTTCTTCGCGTTAAAGCCTTTCCTTTCCTTTGCCTTTCCTTCGCGTCCTTCGCGTCCTTCGCGTTAAAGCTTTAAAACCAGGATAAGCATGAGTTTCTTCGAACCACCGCAACTGATCACCGCCGAA
>JAQGNC010000152.1 GCA_028292065.1 Betaproteobacteria bacterium | reverse complement strand
GCGAGCACGCCGATACGATGCGCGGCGGTGTATGACAGATCGATGAGCCGGCTGTCGATGAAAGGTCCGCGGTCGTTGACTCGCACCACGACCGATTTGCCGTTGGTGACGTTGGTCACCCGCACATAGCTCGGAATCGGCAGCACCGGATGCGCCGCGGTCATCGAGTACATGTCGTAGAGCTCGCCGGATGAAGTCTGCTTGCCGTGGTAGCGCCGGCCGTACCATGACGCGCTGCCGCGCGCCTTGTACGGCGTGAGCTCGGTCATCGGGGTGTACGACTGCCCCATCACCACGTAAGGCCGCATCGCGCCGCGGTGCAGGGGCTCGAGCCTGGGCACCGCATCGGGAATGGTGTCGATGTCCGCGGGCGGCGAGTCGCCGGGGCCGTCGTCGAGGTAATAGCCGCCGCCGCGGCTGGCGCGCGGCGATGACGGCGAGGAGGACGGGGCTTTGCCGACGCGGGCAGGGCGCTCGGCGCGATCGATCGGGCCGTCGCGCTTGGTGGGGGCGGAGCCGCAGGCGCTGAGGACTGCGCAGACGACCGCGGCGGCGACAATGGCGCGGACGTGTGGAGAAGCGCAACCAACCCGCCTGCCCCTCACCCCATCCCTCTCCCCGCCGTGCGGGGCGAGGGCGGGTTGTCGCTGCCGCGACCCCTTTTCATACTTGTTCGTTATCAATACTCCCTCTGTGCCGCCAACCCTTCACCCTTCACCCTTCACCCTTCACCCTCAATCACGTCTGCACCAGCTTCTTATGCGTATGGATGCTCATGAGGATGCCCAATCCGAGACAGATTGTCACCAGCGCCGTGCCGCCGTAGCTCACGAGCGGCAGCGGCACGCCGACGACCGGCAGGATGCCGGCCACCATTCCCATGTTCACGAACGCGTAGGTGAAGAAGGTGAGGGTGATCGAGCCGCCGAGAAGCCTCGCGAAAAGCGTCGGCGCGTTCGCGGTGATCGCGGCGCCCCGGGCGATGACGAGCAGGAAGAGGATGAGCAGCACGCCGTTGCCGATCAGCCCGAATTCCTCCGAGTACACCGCGAAGATGAAGTCGGTCGTGCGCTCGGGGATGAAGTCGAGGTGGGTCTGCGAGCCGCTCAGCCAGCCTTTGCCCGCGAGGCCGCCGGAGCCCAGGGCGATCGTCGACTGGATCGTGTGATAGCCCGCGCCGAGCGGGTCCTGCGAAGGATCGAGCAGGGTCAGCACGCGCTGGCGCTGGTAATCGTGAAGCACCGACCACACCAGCGGCAAGCTCGCGCCGCCGGCGATCGCGAGGCCGATGATGACTTTCCACGACAGGCCCGCGAGGAAGATCACGTAACAGCCGCTCGCGAAGATCAGCACCGCGGTTCCGAGGTCGGGCTGGCGCGCGATGAGCGCGACCGGCACCAGCAGCAGGACCGCGCCGACGACATAGTTCTTGAGCTTCAACGTCGCTTCGTAACGATCGAAATACCAAGCGAGCATGAGCGGGGCGGCGATCTTCATGATTTCGGACGGCTGGATGCGGGTGACGCCCATGTGCAGCCAGCGCCGCGCCCCATTGACCACTTCGCCGAAGAGCGCGACGGCGACGAGCAGCAGAAGCCCGACGACATACACCGGCACCGATAGACGCAACAGGTAATGCGGTGGTATCTGCGCGAACACCCACATGATGCCGAGGGCGACGAGCATGTTCATGAGCTGGCCGCTGGTGCGCCCCAGGTTCGCGTTCGACGCGCTGTAGAGCACGACCAGCCCGGCGAGCATGAGCAGCAGCGTCGCGCCGAGGAGCGGCGAATCGAGGTGCGCGGTGAAGAACCGCCCGATGCGCCTAATACCGGGGTGCATCGTCGTCGTCCTTGACCGGTTTCGACACGTCCTTGCCGGTGAGCCAGTAATCGAAAACCTGGCGCGCGATCGGCGCCGCCGCGCGCGCGCCGAAACCCGAGTTCTCCACGATCACCGCGAGCGCGATCTTCGGCCGCTCAGCCGGCGCGTAGGCGATGAAGAGCGCGTGATCGCGAAAGCGCTCGGCGACTCGGCTCTCGACGTATTTCTCGCCTTTGAGGCCGATGACCTGCGCGGTGCCGGTCTTGCCGCCGCTGGAGTAAGGCGCGCCCGCGAAAGCGCGCGCCGAAGTGCCTTCCTTGTTGACCCCGACCATCGCGTTCTTGATCGTCGCGATGTGCTCGCGCTTCCAGTCGAGCGTTCGTATGGGCGCAGGCTCGATCGAGGTGCGCTGGCGGGTGTGCACCTCTTCGACGTAGTTGACCAGGTGCGGACGGAACATCACGCCGTCGTTGGCGAGCGTCGCGGTCGCGGCGGCGAGCTGCAGCGGGGTGTACGAGTTGTAGCCCTGGCCGATGCCGATGCTGATCGTCTCGCCGGCGTACCACTTCTGCTGCTCGGGTTTCCTGAAGCGCTTCTTCTTCCACGCCTGCGACGGCAGCACCCCTTCGACTTCGCCCGCAACGTCGATCCCGGTGCGGCTGCCGAAGCCGAGCGAGCCCATGAAGCGCGAGATCGCGTCGATGCCGAGGTCGTTCGCGAGCGCGTAGTAGTAGGTGTCGCACGAGGCGACGATCGATTTGTACATGTCGACCGAGCCGTGGCCGCCGACCTTGTCATCGCGGAAGGTGTGGCCGCCGAAGTTGTAGAAACCGGGATCCGAAATGGTCTGGCCGGGCGTGCGCTTGCCGTAAGTGAGCGCGGCCATCGCCATGAAAGGCTTGAACGTCGATCCGGGCGGATAGGTGCCGGCGAGCGCGCGGTTGACCATCGGCTTGTCGGGCGAGGTGTTGAGCTCGTTCCAGTTTTCCTGGTCGATGCCGTCGACGAAGAGGTTCGGGTCGAAACCGGGTTTGCTCACGAACGCGAGCACGCCTCCGCTTTCGGGTTCGATCGCGACGAGCGCGCCGCGGCGGTCGCCGAAAGCGTTGAACACGACTTCCTGCAGCCTCGCATCGATCTTGAGCACGAGGTTGCTGCCGGAGATCGGCGAGGTCCGCGACAGCGCCCGCACCGCGCGTCCGCCCGAGTCGACTTCGACCTGCTCCACGCCGGTCGTGCCGTGGAGCTGGTCTTCGTAGGTGTACTCGAGCCCGGTCTTGCCGATGTAATCGGTGCCGCGATAGTTGGAGCTGCGGCCTTCGGCGTCGAGCTTCTCGAGGTCCTTGACGTTTACGCGCCCGATATGGCCGATGACGTGCGAAAAGAGCTCACCCTGCGGATACGAGCGGAAAAGGCGCGCGCGCACGTCGACGCCCGGAAAACGGTAGCGGTTCGCGGCGAAGCGCGCGATCTCCTCGTCGGAGAGCCTCGTCCGGATCGGCAGGCTCTCGAAGCGCTTGCTCTCTTCCAGCAGCTTCTTGAAGCGGCGGCGATCGCGCGGGGTGATCTCGACCAGGGTCGCGATCTCGTCGATCGTCGCCTCCAGGCTGTCGACCTTGCTCGGCGTGATCTCGAGCGTGTAGGCCGAGTAGTTGGTCGCGAGCACGACGCCGTTGCGGTCGACGATGATTCCGCGGTTGGGAACGATCGGCAGGATCGAGATGCGGTTCGCTTCTGCCAGCGTGTGGTAGTGATCGTGCATCACGATCTGGAGATAGAAAAAGCGCGCGAAGAGCAGACCGAACATGACGAGCACGAACGTGGACGCGATGCCGAGCCGGACGCGGAAGTGGTGGAGCTCGAGCTCCGCGTCGCGCATCTCGACGCCCGGGTTCATGTCGAAATCAGACATGGTCGGGGTCCGCGCGCGGGCGTTGCGGGAGCTTCAGCAGCACCGACACCACCGGCCACAGCGCGCCCGCAAGGAGGCTGCCGACGAAGTAGCGATAACCCGGGAAGTCCGCGCCCGCGAGGAGGCGTATGCCCACGACGATGAGGTCATTGGCGATGAGCAGCGGGATCACGTGCACGACCTGCTCGGTCAGGCTGAACTGGCGCACGCGCCGGTGCAGCGCGATCCCCGCGAAGGCCAGGATCGAATACGCGAGCGCGTGCTGGCCGAAGAGCGTGCCTTCGGCGACGTCCATCAGGAGCCCGAGCGAAAACGCCGCGGTGAAGCCGACGCGGCGAGGCTGCTGGATGCACCAGTACAGCACGACCAGCGCCACGAAGTCCGGCCGCAGCCACGCCGCCCAGCCGAGCAGCATGTTGAGCAGCACCGCGGTCACGAGCGTGAACACGATGAAAGCCGGCCTGACCGGCAGCAATATCTCGTGACGAGCGAGGATTTCCAACTACATTTCGTGCGAATGGGTTTTATCCATTCGCACCTCCAATCTCCCTCGCCCCAACAGGGGAGAGGGTAGGGGTGAGGGGCAACGGGGTGCTTCAGAGCGCTGGCACGTCATCCTCCTCCTCCCCCGCGTCTGCCTTTCTTCGCCACCGGCGCCCGCTTCTCTTCCTGTTCCGCGGGACGCTCCGGCAGCGTCTGGTCGGCGTGTACGACCAGCACCTGCTTGTGATTGTTCACCCCCGCGAGCGGTTTGCATACGATGCGGGCAAAAAGGAAAGCGGCGTTGCGCTCGACGTTCACCACCTGCGCCACCGGCAGCCCCGCGGGATAGACCCCGTCGATGCCCGAGGTGACGAGCTGGTCCCCGTTCTCGAACTCGGCGTTGAGCGGAACGAACTTGAGCTCGAGCGCCCCGTCGTTGCCGGTGCCCGCGAGCACCGCGCGCAGGCCGTTGCGCGGATTGAGCACCGGAACGAGGTGCCCCTTGTCGGTGATCAGCGTCACTTCGGAGAGCCACGGGTACACCCGCGTGACCTGCCCCACGACCCCGGCCCCGTCGATCACCGGCTGGCCCGGAAGGACGTCGTTCTGCGATCCCTGGTCGATGACGATCTTGCGCGAGAAAGGGTCGCGCGCGGCGTAGAGGATCTCGGCGAGGCTGGTGCGGGCGGGCACTCGCGCGCGCGTGTCGACGAGCTTGCGCAGGTGCTCGTTCTCGGTCGCGAGCGCGGCGAGCTGCTGGAGTTGCGCCGCGCTGTTCAGGGTCTCCTGCGCGAGGCGCGCGTTCTCGGTGCGCAACGCGCTGCTGCTCGTGAAGAACTCCGACGCGCGTTGGGCGATGCTGGCGGGGGCGCCGGCGATGCGCTGCAGCGGATAGATGATGACCGAGGCCACCTGGCGCAGGGTGTCGAGGTACTTCAGGCGCGCGTCGGCGACGATGAGCGCGAGCGCGAGCGTGGAGAAGATGAGCAGTCGGGCGAGAGGGCTGGGGCCGGTCCTGAAGAATGGGGGCGGCTGGTGTTCCATTAGGCGGGAGGAGGGAGGCGGGAGGAGAGAGGCGTAAATGCGGTTTGCATCCTGTCGCGCCTCCCGCCTCCCGCCTCACGCCTCACTAATCATTGGTGAATATGGTCGCCAGCCGTTCCATCTTCTCGAGCGCTTTGCCCGAGCCGCGCACCACGCAGGTGAGCGGATCATCGGCGATGACGACCGGAAGCCCGGTCTCTTCCATGAGCAGCCGGTCGATGTCGCGCAGCAGTGCGCCGCCGCCGGTCAACACCATGCCTTTTTCGGCGATGTCGGCGGCGAGCTCGGGCGGGGTCTGCTCGAGCGCCGACTTCACAGCGGAAACGATGCTGTTCAGCGGATCGGTGAGCGCTTCGAGAATTTCGTTGCTCGAGATCGTGAAGCTTCGCGGGATGCCTTCGGCGAGATTGCGGCCTTTGACTTCCTTCTCGCGGACTTCTGAGCCCGGGAACGCGGAACCGATTTCCTTCTTGATCTGCTCGGCGGTGGTCTCGCCGATCAGCATGCCGTAGTTGCGGCGGATGTAGTTGATGATCGCTTCGTCGAACTTGTCGCCGCCGACGCGGACCGAGCCTTTGTAGACCAGGCCGCCGAGCGCGATCACGCCGACTTCGGTCGTGCCGCCGCCGACGTCGACGACCATCGAGCCCGTTGCTTCGCCGACCGGCAGGTCCGCGCCGATCGCGGCGGCCATCGGTTCTTCGATCAGATAGACACGCGAGGCGCCGGCGCCGATCGCGGACTCGCGGATCGCGCGGCGCTCGACCTGGGTCGAACCGCACGGCACGCAGATGATGATGCGCGGGCTCGGCTTGAACAGGCGCGAGTTGTGCACCTTGCGGATGAAGTGCTTCAGCATCTGCTCGGTGACGGTGAAATCGGCGATCACCCCGTCCTTCATCGGACGGATCGCGGTGATGTTGCCCGGTGTCCGCCCCAGCATCTGCTTGGCCGCGATCCCGACTTCCTGGATCACTTTCTTGCCGTTGGGCCCGCCTTCCTGGCGGATCGCGACGACCGAAGGCTCGTCGAGGACGATGCCTTTGCCGCGCAGATAGATGAGGGTGTTCGCCGTTCCCAGGTCGATGGCGAGATCGTCGTTGAAGTAACTGCTGAGGAAACCGAACATAGGCTCGTGTATTGTATGGGTATTGGTGCGCCGCACTAATCAGCTATGATACCCTATACGGCTCCGGTTTTTAAGACTTGTATCCCTGATGGCCCTCACCCGCGACGATGTTCAGCGCGCTGCGCGCCTTGCGCGTATCGCGATCGACGAGCGCGAGGCCGACGAAGTGCTCGGCCAGCTCGGCCGGATTTTCGGGATGATCGAACAGATGCAGGCGGTGGACGTCTCGGGCGTCGAGCCGATGTCGCACGCCCAGGAAGTCACCCTGCGGCTGCGCGAGGACGCCGTGACCGAGCCCGACCAGCACGCGCTTTTCCAGGCGATCGCGCCCAAGGTGGGCGAGGGGCTGTACCTGGTTCCGAAGGTCATTGAATAGCAGAAAAGAGCGTGAGGCGTCAGGCGTGAGGGGCGAGGCGTAAAGTCAAAACCGTCCCCGGCGGCCTCACTCCTCACGCCTCACTCTTCACGCATGCATCATTCCTCACTCAAATCCCTGTCCGACGCGCTGACCGCGGGCGACATCTCGAGCGTCGAGCTGACGGGGCTTTTCCTCAAGCGCATCAATGAGCGCAACGCGGTCTACAACTGCTTCGTGTCGATCGACGAGGAGCGCAGCCTCGCGCAGGCGCGCGAAGCCGACCTCGCGCGTGCGGCGGGCCGCGCACAGGCGCTGACCGGAATCCCGATCGCGCAGAAAGACATCTTCTGCGCCAAAGGCTGGCTCACCACGTGCGGCTCGAAGATGCTGTCGAACTTCGTGTCGCCGTACGACGCCCACGTGGTCGAGCGCTTCAACGAAGCCGGCGCGGTCACGATCGGCAAGACCAACATGGACGAGTTCGCGATGGGCTCGTCGAACGAGACCTCGTGGTATGGCCCGGTGCGTAACCCGTGGAACACCGACGCGGTGCCCGGCGGCAGCTCAGGAGGCTCGGCCGCGGCGGTGGCTGCCCGGCTCGCGCCCGCGGCGACCGGCACCGACACCGGCGGCTCGATCAGGCAGCCGGCGGCGCTCACCGGGATCTGCGGCCTGAAGCCGACCTACGGGGTGTGCTCGCGCTACGGCATGATCGCTTTCGCCTCGAGCCTCGACCAGGCGGGTCCGATGGCGAGGAGCGCCGAGGACATGGCGCTCATGATGAACGCGATGGCCGGTTACGACGCGCGCGATTCGACGAGCCTCGACCGGCCGGTCGAGGATTACACGCGCGAGCTCGCGACCCCGCTCAAAGGCCTGAGGATCGGCCTGCCGAAGGAGTTTTTCGCCGACGGTCTCCAGCCCGACGTCGCGAAAGCGGTCGACGAAGCGATCCGCCAGTACCGGGCGCTCGGCTGCGAAGTCGTCGAAGTGACCCTGCCGAACATGAAGCTGTCGGTGCCGGTGTATTACGTGCTCGCGCCGGCGGAAGCGTCGAGCAACCTCGCGCGCTTCGACGGCGTGCGTTACGGCTACCGCACGAGCGAGTACCGCGGTCTCGAAGAGATGTACGAGAAAACCCGCGCGGAAGGTTTCGGCGCCGAAGTGAAGCGCCGCATCCTGATCGGCACCTACGTCCTGTCGCACGGCTATTACGACGCCTACTACATCCGCGCGCAGAAGCTGCGGCGCCTGATCGCGCAGGACTTCATCGCGGCGTTCGACAAATGCGACGTGATCATGGGCCCGACGAGCCCGTCGACGGCGTTCAGGCTCGGCGAGAAAGCGGCCGACCCGCTGCAGATGTACCTGTCGGACATCTACACGATCGCGGTCAACCTCGCGGGCCTTCCGGGGATGTCGATCCCGTGCGGTTTCGACTCGCAGGGTCTGCCGGTGGGACTGCAGGTGATCGGCAACTATTTCCGCGAAGCGCAGATGCTTCAGGTGGCGCACCAGTACCAGCTCGCCACCGATTTCCACCTCCGCGCTCCAAGCGACATCAATGCGTGAACGGGTAAACGGGTGAACGAGTGAAAGGGTGTTTTAACGGCGCGCTATTGCTGGCGACTCGTCCATGCCTCGTGACCTTGTTTTTTGGACTTACCGGTTCACCCGTTCACCCGTTCACCCGTTCACGGAACTTAAAATGAAATGGGAAACCGTCATCGGGCTCGAGGTTCACGCCCAGCTCAATACGCGCTCGAAGATATTCTCGGGCGCGTCGACCGCTTTCGGCGCGGCGCCTAACACCCAGGCGTGCGCGGTCGACATCGCGCTGCCCGGCACGCTGCCGGTGATGAATCGCGCGGCGGTCGAGAAAGCGATCCGCTTCGGCCTTTCGGTCGGGGGGCGCGTGGCTCGCCGCTCCATCTTCGCGCGGAAGAACTACTTCTATCCCGATCTTCCGAAGGGTTACCAGATCAGCCAGTATGAGCTTCCGGTGGTGGAAGGCGGGACGGTCACGATCGTGGTCGGCGAGACCGAAAAGACGGTGCGGCTCACTCGCGCCCACCTCGAAGAGGACGCGGGCAAGTCGCTGCACGAGGACTTCCACGGCGAGACCGGGATCGATCTGAACCGCGCGGGAACGCCGCTGCTCGAGATCGTCTCGGAGCCCGAGATGCGCTCGTCCGCCGAAGCGGTCGCGTATGCGAAAGCGATCCACGGCCTGGTGCGGTGGATCGACATCTGCGACGGCAACATGCAGGAAGGGTCGTTCCGCTGCGACGCGAACGTGTCGGTAAGACCGCTCGGCTCCGAGACGCTCGGCACGCGCTGCGAGATCAAGAACCTCAACTCGTTCCGTTTCCTCGAGCGCGCGATCGATTTCGAAGTGCGCCGCCAGATCGAAGTGAACGAAGACGGCGGCAAGGTCGTGCAGGAAACGCGGCTCTACGATCCCGACCGCGACGAGACGCGGCCGATGCGCAGCAAGGAAGACGCGCACGACTACCGCTACTTCCCCGATCCCGATCTGCTGCCGCTGGAGATCTCCGAGCCGTGGATGGCGGAAGTGCAGGCTGCGCTGCCGGAGCTTCCGCAGGTGAGACGTGAGCGCTATGCGAGTGCCTACGGTCTCACGCCGTACGACGCCGCTGTGCTCACCGCCAGCCGCGAGATCGCCGACTACTTCGAAGCGGCGGCCGAAGGCGCGTCGGGCGCGGTCGCAAAGACTCTCGCCAACTGGATCGCGGGGCCCCTGAGCGCGCAGTTGAACGATGCAGGCGCCGAGATCGGCGAGAGCCGCGTGAGCGCACGCCAGCTTCGCAGGCTCGTCGAGCGCATCAACGACGGCACGATCTCGAACAAGATCGCGCGCGAAGTGTTCGACGCGGTCTGGACCGGCGAAGCGCAAGGCGATGATGCCGCCGACAAGGTGATCGAGTCCCGCGGCTTGAAACAGATCTCGGATTCGGGCGCGCTCGAGAAGATCGCCGACGACGTGATCGCCGCCAACGCGCAGCAGGTCGCGGACTACCGCGGCGGCAAGGACAAAGCTTTCAATTCACTTGTCGGCCAGGTGATGAAAGCGACCAAAGGCAAGGCGAATCCGCAGCAGGTGACGGAGATTCTGAAGCGCAGGCTGGGTTAAAGGGCGTGAGGCGTGAGGCGCGAGGCGCGAGGCGCGAAGGGTGAAGCCTCGCAAGCGCGGCGAACCGGGGATTTGTCATTGCGAGGAGCGGTGCGACGAAGCAATCCCGAGGCGCTCGGAACTACACTGACCGGAGTCTTGCGTGCGCCACGCGATCGCCGCGTCGCGCTACTGCGCTCCTCGCGATGACACCGGTTGGCAGACCGCTCAGGGCATCGTTCGCCGGACTTTGACGAGCGCTGACGCTACTTCTTCGCAGTCACGGGAGACTGCGATTGCGACGCCGGCACGGGCTGGGGCGCGTTGCCGCGCAGCTCGTTGTAGCGCTTCTTGTAACCTGCGAAACGCTCGCGCAGCTCTTCTTTTTCCTTCTGCTTCGCTTCGATCGCCTGCTCCATGCGCTGCTTTTCGACAGTGGCGCGGGCGAGCTCGTCCTTCAGCGCCGGCGAAGCCGTCTTGTTGTTTTTCTCGACCGTGTCGAACCGCGCCTTGGTTTCGTTGTAGCGCTGCGTAGCGGCTTTGTAGGCGACCGTGAGCTGCTCCAGATGCCCGTCGAGCACCTGCAGGTCGCGGTCGCGCTTCAGGTCGATTTCCCTTTCGTTGCTGTAGGTTTCCACCAGCGCGGTGTCCTGCCGCTTCTGGCCGACCATCCTGCGTTCTTCTTCGATTTTCGCGCGGGCGCTCTCCTGCTCGCGCATGCGGCGCTGGTTGGTGTCTTCGGCCGATTCGGTCGTCCTGCGCGTCACGCCGCGCGAATCGAGCTCCTTGGTCGCGCTGCTCTGGTATTCGGGCGGCACCTTGTCGCCGCAGCCGATCACCTTGCCCGATTTGTCCTTCCAGCAGACGATTTTGCTTTGCGCCGCCGCGCCCCCCGGGAGGCCGAGCAGGCCGAGCACGGCCAGTGTGCCGAGCACGGAGCCCCATCGGGATTTCAGGTCATGCATCCTCAGTCACTCCATAGCGATCGCGGTAGCGCAGCACAGCCTCCAGTCGAGGCTTCAGAGCGCCGTCGCCGGACAGATAATCGATCAGGTCGTCGAGCGTCGCGATCGTAATAACGGGCATACCGTAGGTTTGGCGTACTTCCTGAATCGCGGAGAGCTCTCCAGTGCCTTTTTCCATGCGGTCCAGCGCGATCGCG
>JAQGNC010000129.1 GCA_028292065.1 Betaproteobacteria bacterium | reverse complement strand
CCGGTGGTGCTCGCCAGCCATGCGGGCAGCGCCGACCAGCCGAACCTGCTGGCGCTGCTCGCCCTCACGCTGCAGCGGCTGAAGCTGCAGGTCGTCGTGCACGGGGTGCTCGCCGCAGCGGGGCGGGTCGTCGCCGCACAGGTGTTTCGCGAGATCGGCGTGCTCCCGTGCCTCACGTTGCAGCAGGCGGAAAGAGAGCTCGACGGCACGGGGCTCGCGTTCGTGCCGACCGCGGTACTGACGCCGGGCCTCGCCGACCTGCTCGCGCTGCGCGGACGCATCGGCTTCGGCGCGTTCGCCGAGCGTCTCGGCCGCTTCGTCGATCCGTTCGGCGGCACCGGGCTCGTCGTGGTGGCGGCGGCGGACGAGCAGGAACGGCGGCTGCTACGTGCCTTGTTGCGGGAGCGGTCCGGCACTTACCTGCTGCTCGAAGCGAGTCACGGCGATGCATTTGCGGATCCTCGCCGCCGGCCCGCGCTCGAGCTCATACGCGACGGACAGGGCGAGATTCTGTTCGAGGCGGAAGCGGCGGCTCTGCGCACCACAGTGAGCGCTCCTCGCGGCAGCGATGCGCGCAGCACTGCGGCGTGGACGCAGTCGGTGCTTCGCGGCGAGCACCCGATTCCGCTGCCGCTGGTGAATCAGATCGCATGCTGTCTTTATGGAGCCGGTTACACCGCCGATATGAACCAGGCGAAAGCGATCGCGGCGGTGCAGACGGGAAGTCTGCTCGCCGCCTGATATCCTTGGCGCCCGCGCGCCCGCTCGATCCGGCGCCGCGCGTGTTTTCAGCCGCAACCCATCAGGAGGTATGAAGTGCAACATGAACTGCCCCCGCTGCCTTATGCGATGAACGCTCTCGAGCCGCACATTTCGCGCGAGACGCTCGAATTCCATTACGGCAAGCATCACCAGACTTACGTCACCAATCTCAACAAGCTCATCAAGGACACCGAGTTCGAGGACAAGCCGCTCGAGCAGATCATACGCAGCGCGCAAGGCGGCATCTTCAACAACGCAGCACAGGTGTGGAACCACACCTTCTTCTGGCACAGCATGTCCCCGGGCGGCGGCGGCAAGCCTACCGGAGAGCTGCTGAAGGCGGTCGAGGCCAAGTTCGGTTCGATCGACGATTTTCGCGAGAAGTTTTCGGCCGCTGCAATCGCGGTATTCGGCTCGGGGTGGGCGTGGCTCGTGAAGCACCCTGACGGCGGAATCGGCATCGAGACCACGTCGAACGCGCTCACGCCTGTCGCGTCGGACAAGAAGCCGCTGCTCACGCTGGACGTGTGGGAGCACGCCTACTACATCGATTACCGCAACAAGCGGCCGGACTTCGTGGCGGCGTACTGGAACGTCGTGAACTGGGACTTCGCCGCCCGCAACTTTGCGGCTTAAAGCACGGTGAGAAACTTCGGCGCGTAAGCAGTCGAAGCAGGGACGAAAAGGGCGCCTCGGCGCCCTTTTTTATCGCGGTATGCGTCTGGAATGGCCGCTATTGCCTCATCCCCGGGGTTTGGTTACCCTAGTCCGCAGCAGAAAAACAGCGATTACCAGGACGGAGGTGAAATGAAAAACCCGCTCGATACACTGTGGGGCACCGTGATCTCGGGTCTGGTGCTCACTCTCATCCTCTACAACGTCGTCAGGTTCGCACTGCAATAAGGAGGAGCCATGGGAGATTTCATTCAGCTCGGACTCGGCCGCTGGCTGCACATACTCGCCGGCATCATGTGGATCGGATTGCTCTATTACTTCAACTTCGTGCAGGTGCCTGCGCTCGCCGCAGCGGCGAAGGACGCCACCGGCGCGGGAATCACGAAGCACGTCGCACCGCGCGCGCTGTTCTACTTCCGCTGGGCCGCACTCGTCACGTGGCTCGCCGGCGCGATGATCCTCGGCAAGCACTTCATCGATGCGTTCCTGTTCCTGAAGCCCACGTATTACCCGATCGGTGTCGGCGCATGGCTCGGCACGATCATGCTTTTCAACGTGTGGGTCCTGATCTGGCCGAACCAGCAGAAGATCCTCGGCATGAAACCGGCGACCGACGAAGAAAAAGCCAAATCGCGGCGCATCGCGTTTCTCGCGTCCCGCACCAACACGATGCTTTCGATCCCCATGATTTTCTTCATGGTCGCAAGCGGCGGCGTGTTCAGGACCGCGATGTTCGGTTGAGCTCTGCCGCAAGCGGGCAAGCAGAAGGGCTGCGAAATCGCAGCCCTTTGTATTTGTAGCCTGCGCTACCGGGCGCTAGCGCGCCACTGCCGCTTTCTCCAGGCCTTCCACTTTCGCTCCCGGCTTGATACCGCGCTTGGCGAACCACCCGAGGTTCATCTCCAGCGCGTATTTGGCAGGCTTGGCGGCGGTGTGCGAGTTTCTGGTCTCGGGCTGCATGTCCTCGATGTTGATGATCTTGCCGTCGCGGTCGAGGAAAGCGACCGACAGCGGCACGAAGGTGTTCATCATCCACATCCCGTGCCTGGCGACGTCTTCGAAAATGAACAGCA
>JAQGNC010000237.1 GCA_028292065.1 Betaproteobacteria bacterium | reverse complement strand
GCCCGGGTCCTCGTCCATCACGATGCGGCCGAGACGATCGATCGTGACGTTGTCGAGCATGCGGTGGCCTTCGTCGCCGCGCAGCAGGATCTCGATCGTGCCGCCGTTCTCCGGGCGCTCGATATCGTCGAAGCGCAAACGCCACAGACGCGAGTTGCTGGTCGCGCTCGCGGTGGTGACGAAGTAGAAATCGTTCTGCCGCTTGTCGCGCGGATCCCACGCGCCGTCCTCGCAGCGCTGCACACGCGCGACGCCGGCGGCGATCGACTGGGCCTCGAGCTCGAGTCCGCTGAGACCCGAGACGTCGCCCAGGTTGTGAAGACCGAAGCGACCCTTGTCGATGTAGCCGGTGGTTTCGTTGCCGAGGCCGTAAAGATCGCTTTCCTCGGTGACCGGGCGGCCGTCGACCGAGATCGTCACGCCGTGCAGCCAGCCGTTGGTGAGACCCGCCTGCTCGACCGGGTGCCCCGAGCTCTGCTTGTCCCCGACGTAAAAATAGACTTCGCTCGGCCGGCCCGACGACGGCGTAGCCGAAGTGGCGAGGTTGCTGTCGTCGGTGATCGCCACGATGGTGCGGTCCTGCGGATACGGGCACGCGACCGCGTTCTCGAAGGCGAGGCGGCCGAGGCGAGGCAGCTGCCACGCTTCACCGGTATGCGAGCCGCTCGCGACTCGCGCCCAGCCGCGCCCTTCGCTGACTTCCTCGCCGTTGAGGTAGATGCGCTCGCGGGTGCCGCGGCCGTGGGCGTAGTAGGCGCTCGCCGCGGCGAGGTCGGCCGAGCACAGGCGTTCCCACTGGGTCGTGCCCTGCACATGACGCTTGGCTGCCGGATCCCACAGAAAGACCGCGGCAGCCGACGGCGTATGGTCCTGGCCCCTGACCACCCTGAGCGTGTCCGCATCGATCGCCCAGCGCGACACGAACGCACCGCGGCTGCCGTGCGCGCGAACGATCCCGGCGCCTGCGGGGAGCTCGTGGTTCATGAGCAGAGTGAATTCCCTGGGCCCGCTGCGAAACGCGCCGAGCCCGTCGGGTATCCCGACCATGCGGTAACCGTTGACCGAGTCACCGGCGGTGAGGAGGGAAACGACTTTCGCGCCGGCGATCGACGGGGCGAGATACGGCTCGACGCGCGTGCTGGGACCTTTGCCGACGCCCTGCGCGAGCGCTTGCGGGGGCGCCAGGAGGCCCGAGCCCGCGAGCAGGACCGGAGTGGCGAGCGCGCCTTTGAGGAACGAACGACGGGGACTCGATTCATTGGTGGTCATGGGGTGCCTTTCTCTTGAGTGAGGGTGCGCTTCTTCGCGACGGGTGCCGCCAGACTCCCTGTCCTGCGGCGCGATTCACTCTACGGGCGCTTCGTTACATTTTTAATCGGCGCGTGTGTAATGTTTCTGTCACACACGCTCCCTATACTGCCGGCTTCGATCATCACCTCATGGTGAAACCAATGCGTTTCAGAGTTTTAAGGCAGACACTTGCGGTCGTGCTCGCTGCGGCGCCGCTTGCCGCGAACGCCGCCGAGCTGACCGGCGCAGGCGCGACCTTCCCGGCCCCGGTTTATGCCAAATGGGCCGAGGCCTATCAGAAAGCGACGGGCAATCGCGTGAACTATCAATCGATCGGCTCGTCGGGCGGCATTCGCCAGATCAAGGCGAAGACCGTCGATTTCGGCGCGTCCGATGCGCCGTTGAAGCCCGAAGAGCTCGCCAAAGACGGGCTCGTGCAGTTCCCGACGGTGATCGGCGGCGTGGTTCCGGTGGTCAACATCGCCGGCCTGAAGCCCGGACAGCTGCGCCTGAACGGCCAGGTGCTCGGCGACATCTACCTCGGCAAGGTCACGAAGTGGAACGACAAGGCGATCGCGGATCTCAATCCCGGCACCCAGCTTCCGAACCAGGACATCGGCGTGGTGCGCCGCGCCGACGGCTCGGGCACCACGTTCATCTTCACCAACTACCTCGCGAAAGTGAACGCCGAGTGGAAGCAGAAAATCGGTGAAGGGCAGTCGGTGCAGTGGCCGGTGGGCCTCGGCGGCAAAGGCAACGAAGGCGTCGCCGCATTCGTGCAGCGCCTGCCGGGCTCGATCGGTTATGTCGAATACGCCTACGCCAAGCAGAACAAGCTGTCGCACGCGGTGATGCAGAACGCAGCGGGCGCATTCGTAGGGCCCGACGATTCGACGTTCAAGGCGGCGGCGGCCGGCGCGGACTGGAGCAAGTCGGCGTTCTATGAAATCCTGACGAACATGCAGGGCAAGGACAGCTGGCCGATCACCGGCGCGACCTTCATCCTCGTCCCGCGCACGCCGGACAAGCCGGATCACGTCGCCGAAGTGCTGAAGTTCTTCAACTGGGCGTACGAGAACGGGGACAAGCTCGCGCTCGATCTCGACTACGTGCCGATGCCCGACGCCGTGGTGAAGCTCGTTCGCACCGCGTGGTCAGCCGGGATCAAGGATGGGGCAGGCAAAGCGGTCTGGGCGTCGAAGTAGGCGTCTCGTTTCGCTGCACCACCTGAAGGCAGGGAATTCTGCGGCGCCGGTGCGAGACACCGGCGCCGCCGCTACGAGCGCTCCGAAAACGAGATAACATGGAAATCACAGTCGCTCATCCCGCGGTATCCGTGTCGAACTCCACCGAGTCTGTATCGCGCGCAAGCGTCGCGCCCAGGGCCAGGCGCAGGAACACCGGCCTGGCCGACGCCGTCTTCTTCAACCTCACGCGATTGTTCGCGATCTTCACGCTGCTTGTGCTGGTCGGGATCATCACCTCACTCGTCATCGCGTCGTGGCCGTCGCTCCAGAAGTTCGGCGTGAGCTTCTTCTGGCGCTCCGAATGGAACCCGCCCGCGGAGCAGTTCGGTGCGCTGGTGCCGATCTACGGTACGCTCGTGACGTCGATCATCGCGCTCGTCATCGCGGTGCCGGTCAGCTTCGGCATCGCGGTTTTCCTGACCGAGCTTTCGCCTCGCTGGCTGCGCCGCCCGCTCGGCACCGCCATCGAGCTGCTCGCCGCGATACCGAGCATCGTCTACGGCATGTGGGGCCTGCTCGTGTTCGCGCCGCTGTTCGCGCAATACGTCCAGCCGGCGCTCGCTGCGACGCTCGGCAACGTGCCTCTGCTCGGCGTGCTCTTCAGGGGCCCTCCGCTCGGGATCGGGTTGCTGACCGCCGGAATCATCCTCGCGATCATGATCATTCCCTTCATCGCCGCGGTGATGCGCGACGTGTTCACGGTGACCCCGCCGCTCCTGAAGGAATCGGCTTACGCGCTCGGCGCCACCACCTGGGAAGTCGTGTCCAAAGTCGTGCTCTCGTATACCAAAGTCGGCGTGATCGGCGGCGTCATGCTGGGGCTCGGACGCGCGCTCGGCGAGACGATGGCGGTCACCTTCGTCATCGGCAACACCAACTTCCTCAACAACGCGTCGCTGTTCACGCCGGGCAACAGCATCACTTCGGCGCTCGCGAACGAGTTCCAGGAAGCCGATCCCGGGCTGCACTCGGCTGCGCTGATCGAGCTCGGCCTCATCCTTTTCCTCATCACCTTCCTCGTGCTCGCCGCGTCCAAGCTGCTGCTCTCGAGGCTCGCGCGCCACGAAGGCGCGCGCACGTGAGTATGCGGCGATGAACCTGCGCTCGCGCCGCAAGCTCGTGAACCGTGTCGCGCTGGCCCTGTCGCTAGTCGCGATGGCATTCGGCCTTTTCTGGCTGCTCTGGATACTGTTCGAAGTGGTCAGGCTCGGCGCGGGCGGGCTCACACTCGATCTGTTCACGAAGATGACGCCGCCGCCGGGAAGCGAAGGCGGGCTGCTCAACGCGATCGCCGGCAGCCTGATCATGGTGGGCGCCGCGAGTCTCATCGCCACGCCGATCGGGATGCTCGCCGGCATCTACCTCGCCGAATACGGGCAACGCGGCTGGCTCGGCTCCGCGACGCGCTTCATCAACGACATCCTTCTGTCCGCGCCGTCGATCGTCATCGGCCTTTTCGTCTATGCCGTCGTGGTTGCGCGCATGAAGAGCTTCTCGGGAATGGCGGGCGTGATCGCGCTCGCGCTGATCGTCGTGCCGGTCGTGGTGCGCACCACCGAGAACATGCTGATCCTCGTGCCGAACAGCCTGCGCGAAGC
>JAQGNC010000236.1 GCA_028292065.1 Betaproteobacteria bacterium | reverse complement strand
GACGGCTTCGCGGCTCCGGCGGTCCGTTACCGGCTGCGCGACTGGAACATCGCGCGCAGCCGCTACTGGGGACCGCCGGTACCCGTCGTGCATTGCGCACACTGCGGCGTGGTGCCGGTGCCGGAAGACGCGCTGCCTGTGATCCTGCCGCTGGACGTCGACTTGTCGCTGCCGGGCAATCCCCTGGCGCGGCACGCGGCATTCTCGTCGACGCACTGCCCGCGGTGCGGCTCGGCGGCCGAACGCGATACCGATACGTTCGAAGCGTATTCGAGCCCGTGGTGGTATCACTGGCTGTGCAAGTCCCGCGGCGAACCGTATCCGTTCTCCCGCGACGACGAGCGCGACTGGCTTCCCGTCGACGTGATGATCGGCGGCGCCGATCAGATCCGCACGTGCTTTTTCCATGTGCGCATGATCGCGAAAGCGTTGACGAGGCTCGCTGTCACCGCGTGCGACGAGCCGGTGACGACGCTCGTCGCGATCGGTTTCGTCAAACGGGACAACCGCAAGATGAGCAAGAGCGGGGGCAATGCCGTCACGCTCGAGCACCTGATCGCGCGCTACGGGGTCGATGCGTTGAGGCTCGGCATGCTGTCGGCGGGCGCGCTCGACAGCGATTTCAACTGGTCCGACGATGTGGTGAGCCGCCAGCGGAAGTTTCTCTCGAGTCTGTGGAAATTCGGCACCGCGGTCTTTGCAGCAAGTCCTGCGGCCGACGCGCCGCCCGGCGACACGCCGCTGCGCATACGGCTGCGCGGATGGGTCGACACCGCCGCCCGCAAAGTCACTGCGAACATGCGCTGTCACGACTATCACCTCGCGGTCCGGAATATCGCATTTCTCTACGACCGCCTGGTCGCTTTCGACAAGGACGCCCGTAAAGGCGGACCGATGGCCGCCGCAGACGCGGCTGCGCTCGCGCACGCGCTCGGCCAACTGATACTCCTGCTGTCACCGCTCGCGCCGCATTTCGCGGAAGAGCTGTGGTCGCTGGCACCGCCATATGTGCGCGAGGCGCTCGGTCAGCGCGATCCCGGCTTCGCCTGTTGCACCGCGTGGCCGGCTGCACTCGTCGATGACGCGGCGCCGCGCACGCGCAGCGCGGCGAGGAAAGACCGGTCATGTGCCGCCGCAACGGAGAAACTGACATGAGGTCCGATCTCCCGTTCTCGGGGCCCATCTTCGAGCTCATCGATTCGGTCCTGCGCGACGAAGCCGCGTACCGGCAGTTTCGCGCGGGCCGGGTCGGCCGGCCGGCGCTCGCCGCCCTGCTCGACGGCCGCGCGGCCGCGTTGAAAGCGCGCGGAGTGCCGGCTAACGACGTGCACTTCGCCAAGCGCTTCCCCGCGTCGATCGACGGTATCGTGGCCGAGTCGCTCGAGACGCTCGCCCGATGCGGCGTCATTCCGCGTGCGGACTATCCCGCGGCGTTGATGGACGAAGTCGCCTCGACGATCCGCCACCGTTTCGATCACCGCGGGCAGGGCACTTACATCTATCCCGAGGAAGGCCGATTGCTGCTCGGCATCGCGCACGCGGTCGTTGCGCGTAGCGCGGTGTTTCTCGGCAGCTACTACGGCTATTGGGCAGCATGGGCGCTGCGGCCGATCCTCGCGGCCGGCGGTCGTGCCGTCCTGGTAGACCCCGACCCGGTCGTCTGCGAGATCGCACGCCGGAACCTGCACCGCATCTACCCTCCGGAGCGGGTCGAGATCGTCGTGGCGACCGGCGAGGCCTACATGGCGCGCACGCACGACCGCTTCGACCTCGTCGTCCTCGACGCCGAGCTTCCGCGAGACCATCCGGACACCGCCCGCCGCGGCAAAGGGATTTACTTCCATCTGCTCCAGGCGGCGCTGCCGCATCTGGCCGAGCGCGCGACGCTGGTGTGTCACAACATACTGTTCGCCGATCACTCGGGTGCCCGATTTTTCGACGAGGTGATCGGCCGCAACGAGCTCGAGCTCGGCCCTTTCAAGGCGCTCGTCGCCTCCGAGTTCGACCGGTTCGTCGAATTGCCGACGACAGAAGGCGTCGGCGTCGGCATCCGGACCTCGCGATGTCCGACGGCTCACGTTTAGACGGAGGCGCGATGATCTACCGGTCGCCGTTCAGGACATGGGAAGCGCTCGCCAGGGTGAAGATGAAGAGCGCGCATCCGGGCGCGTGGCTGAAAGGCGGGGCAGGGAAATGGCTGCCGGACGATCCGTGGAGCGTGGCGGCGCATCCGGATCTTTCCGAAACGATCCGGCCGCAAGTGAGCGCCGCGCTGTTGCTGGCGCGTCTCGACTTCACCGTTCAACTCGAAAACGCGTGTATCTCCCGCGTCGCGCGGGATATCGCGGGCCGCGCGCTGCCCGGGGAATATCCGGAGCAGATGGTGATCGACGCGCTGCGTGTGCAATGCGACGAGGCGTACCACGCGCTGCTCGCGCTCGAGCTTTCCGCGCACGTGGAACGACTCGCCGGCGTCGGGCGCGTGCGCTACGAGCATCACTTCCTCGCGCAGATCGAGCGGGTACAACACGCCGCAGGATGCGCCGACGCGATGCGCATCGCCTTTTGCGCCGCGGTCGTCGCCGAGACGGTCATCACCAAGATGCTCAGGGACGACTGGCACGACCAGGAGGTGCAGAGGGACGTGCGCGCTTTTTTCATGCACCACTGCCGCGACGAGGCGCGTCACAGCGCGTACTTCTCGCAGGCGCTAAGAATCGTGTGGCCGCAATGGGAGCCGCGCACGCGCAGCGCGCTGCAGCCGCTTTGGCGCGACCTCATCACCTGGTTTGTGTTGCCTGACGCGGCGGTCGAAAACGCCGTGCTCGTCGCAGCCGGCGTGGGCGGCAGCGACGCCGCGCGGATCGTGAACGATTGCCGCCTGCGCGCCTGTGCGGCCAGCGGTCGTCGAGTTTCGGTCGAAGCGACCCTGCTGTCGCTGAAGCGCGCCGGCATCTGCGAAGGCGGTCCCGACGAACCGATCCCGCATGCCGCATCGGCCGCGGCGCGCGAATCGATGTCCGAGACTCTGTCGTGAACGCTTCTTATCGCGCGACTTCCACGCCGCGCGCTGCCGCCCTCGCGCGCGGCGACTCCCTCTTTCCCTTCTTTCGCCTGGGCCAAGGCGCCGAGTGCCTCGCCGTCATCGGCGGCGGCCTGATCCTCGACAGCGGCGAGGCCGAGCGTACTTTCCTGTACCGGTGCCAGGATCGCTTCCTGACCTATACCAGCCTGCTCGGACTGCGCAGCGTCGTGTTCGTATCGGACGAAGCGCACGCACTTTGGTACGACGTCCTCGTCGACAAGCTGCGGGCAAGGCTCGGGTTGATCGCCGCGTACGCCGGGATTGTCGACGCCGCGATTCCGCCGCCGTTCTACGTGCAGTGCGATCTCGAAGCCTTTCGTGTCGGTTCGTTCGCGAGGTTCGAGCGGCAGCTTGCCCAGCTTCGCGCCAGCGGTGCCGGCGTCCATTTCGAGCTGAACCAGATCTCGCCATCGACGTGCGCCATCCTCGCCCAACTCGATGCGGCGCTGAGCGCCTGTGGCGTTTACACGGGCTTCGACGCCGACGCAGCCGCGCGCGCGGCAGACCTCGCGCTGAAGCTTCACGACAAGTCCGAATACGTGCGGCTGGTTAAGTCGAGCGCCGACGCGGACCGCTTGCCGCGGCACGTGCCGACCGCAGTGATGCCAGCGGCTTCGTTCACCGCAATCGCAAGCTGGGCAGCGCTCGTCGATGCTTACCGCAGCGGATCGACCGACACGCGCCCACCGGCCGGTCTGTTCGTGAAGTCGGCGAGCGATTCGAGCGGGAACGTATCCGCGCTGCTGACCCGTGAGAATTTTGCGGCGCGTATCGAGGCATTCAAGGCCGAGGTCAGGCTCAACCTCCTTTCGTGCGAGCTCGACGATCCGGCGCTCGTGGCGGATCTGCGCAGCGAAGTCGAGGCGGCGCCGACACTGCGGCACCACGAGTTCAGCGACGACACCTTGCGGCGCTGGCGGCGGCGCCAGGCCGCTGCCCATCGCGGAATCCCGCTGCTGCTGCAACGCGTCGTAACGCCTCCGCCCGCTGCCGGCACGTCGGCTCGCAGCATCGGCATCAGCATGATGATCGAAGGCCCTGACGCGATCGCGCCGATCACCGCATCAGCCCAGCTCTACAAGGACCGCGAGCGGCGGCAATATCTGGGCTCGCACGTGTCGGATGCGCTCGGCGCCGCGGTCCTGACGCCGCGACGGCTCGACAAACTGAACGCGCTGTGCCGGGTCATTGCCGACCGAGGCTATCGCGGACCCATCAACTTCGATGCGTGTCTCGACGCCGACGGCGATTACACCTTCATCTACGATTGCAACCCGCGCCTGACCGCGATCTATCCCCCGCTCGCGGTCCGTGAGGTGCTGCGTCGCGCCGGCAGGGCGGCCGATGCCGTCCTGAGCCCGGGCTATCGCGGTGAGCTCATCGTCTCCGATCTGCAACGCTGCCTCGATACCTGCCGCAGCCGCAATCTCCTGTATACGGCGCAGCATCCGCGAGGCGCGATCGTGCTGCCGAACCTGTGTCGCGAGGACGGCTATGACGTGCTCGTCGTGAACTGCGGCATTCGCGAGGCGGCAGCGATCCTTGCCGAATTCGCGAACCTCGCGGGCACGGAGGCAGTGTCCGCGATCCCGGAGATTTTTCACTGATGCCGGCCGCTATCCGCTTCTCGCCGCTGAGCCGGGCGCTCGGTGCGCGAGTGAGCGGTATCGACCTCAGCCGGCCGCTCCCGCAGACGGACTATGAGAAGGTTCACGCCGCGTGGATGCGCTTCGGCATCCTGCTCTTTCGCGATCAGGCCGTGACGCCGGAGCAGCACGTCGCTTTCGCGCAGCGTTTCGGCGAGCTGATGGTCTACACCCGCAGCGAGAACGCCCACTCGACGTTTCCCGAGTTGCTGGTGCTGTCGAACGTCGTCGACAACGGCAAGCCGATCGGCGCGGCGATCAGCGGCAGGTACTGGCATACCGACGGCCATTTTCTCGACAGTCCGCCCGCAGGCTCGCTGCTGCATGGAAAGGAAGTGCCGCCCGAAGGGGGAGACACCTTCTTCGCGAGCATGACCGCTGCGTACGATGCACTGTCCCCGCGACTGCGCGCGCGTATCGATGCGCTGAGGATCGTCATCGACCGGGTGCAGACCTTGCGCTACCACTATCCGGAGCGCGCGGCGCCGCCTGCGAATCAGAAGGACAAGTGGCCCGACAAGGTGCAGCCGCTGGTGCGCACCCATCCGGTCACCGGTCGAAAGGCCCTGTATCTGGGCGGGCTCGTGCCGTGGCGTATCGTGGGGCTGCCCGTGAGCCGCAGCGAGCCGCTGATGAAAGCGCTCCAGCGCGTCGCGCTCAACCCGCGGTTCCAGTATCGGCACCACTGGCGTGCGGGCGATGCGATTCTGTGGGACAACCGCTGTGTCATCCACCGTGCGACCGATTACGACATGGCGCGGTTTCGCCGTATGATGGTCAGAGCCACCATTGCCGGCGACGCTGCGTATTAGATGATGGACGGGCCCCGCGTGATGTCGACGCGCGCCTCGTAGACGACCACGTCGTGCTCGAATCGGTAGGTGCGCTTCCGCACGAGCCACGGGTAGTCGCGTTCGATCGTTTCGAAGTGACGCGGATTGTTGAATATCACGTAAAGCCGGCGTGGATTCGCCGCCAGCGATCGCCTCACTTGTTCGAACACGGCGCGCAGGATGTCGCCGTGAAAGGGATTGTAGAGATACAGCACGGAGGCCGCATGCGGGAGAGCGAAATCGCGGGCGTTGCAGTTCACGATGGCGATCCTGGCGCGCGCCTGCGCACGCAGCGCACGGTCCACGTTGACGCGCGCCGCAGCAGCCAGTCCGTCCGAAATTTCCACACCGATGATGCCGGCAAACCGATACGCCGCGGCGAGTATGAGAACGCGCCCCTTGCCGCAGCCGTAGTCGACGAACACGTCCTCTGCGTCTATCGGCAGGTCGTCGAGGACCCGCCGAAAGTCGCCGATCGTCGTCGGGAAGTAATCGTGGCAATCGCGCCACTGCGGGACCAGCGATTCGATCGGTATGAGCCCGGCCGAGCGTATGCGAAGGACGCGCTCCTGAATCCGGTCGGCGATCCGGGCGAGTATCACGCGCGCCGCGAGGCGAACGCCGCCGCGCGTCCATGCAGCGGCGATCCGGTTCACGTCGCCTCCCGCGGTGCTATCGACGTCGAAACGCGTCTCGAGCGATGAGCGCCGCGCTCAAAGAGCTGTTCCTGCTCGACCCGGGTGTCACGTACCTCAATCACGGGGCGTACGGCGCGACTCCGCGCCCGGTCTTCGATCGCCACATCCAGTGGCAGTACGAGCTCGAGCGCGAGCCGGTCGATTTCCTTTCGCGCAAAGGGACGGAGCGTCTCGCGCACTCTCGCGCGGTTCTCGCCGACTACGTCGATACTGATCGCGACAACCTGGTCTACGTCGGCAATGGCACGACCGGGATCAACATTATCGCGCGCAGCATGAAGCTCGCCCCGGGCGACGAGGTGTTGACCACCGACCACGAGCACGGCGGGATAGACCGCCTGTGGCGCTTCATGGCGCAGAAGCTCGGATTCACTTACACGAGACACGGGGTGAGGCTCCCGGTCACCACCCACGACGAATTCGTGGACGCGTTCTGGGCCGACGTCACCGACAAGACCCGCGTCATACTCATCAGCCACCTCACGTCCCCGACAGCGCTGGTTTTCCCCGTGGCGGAAATCTGCGCGCGCGCGCGCCGCGCAGGAATCATCACGGTGGTCGACGGCTCGCACGTGCCGGCACAGTTGCCGCTGTCGCTGCGTTCGCTCGACCCCGATTTCTACGTCGGCATCCTGCACAAATGGCTGTGCGCACCGAAAGGGTGTGCGTTCCTTTACGCGAGGCCCTCGGCGCAACCGCTGCTCGATCCCCTGGTCGTCAGCTGGGGATGGGAGCCGAAGAACCCCGGTCCTTCGAAATTCGTCGAATACCACGAGTGGCAGGGCAGCCGCGATATCTCGCAGTTTCTAAGCGTACCGGCCGCGATCGCGTTCCAGCGCGAGCACGACTGGGACGAGGTGCGGGTCCGCTGCAAAGCGCTCGCCGCACATGCCCAGCGCGAGATCTCGGCGCTCAGCCGACTGCCGCCGTATCACCCCGACCTGCCCGAATGGTACGGCCAGATCGTCTGCGCCCGCCTGCCCGCAGGCACCGACGACGTCGCGCTTTTGCACCGGCTGCGCTACGAATACGACATTGACGTGTCGGTGGATCGCTTCAATAATTTGCCGAGGATCAGGGTCTCGATCCAGGGCTACAACGAGTTGAAAGACGTCGAGCGGCTTCTGGACGTGCTGGGGAAAATCCTCCGGGAGTGATCCGCCGGCACCTGACGCCACACCAGGTTTGCATCCATACCACTCTGCACCTGTAGCTTAACCGGACGATGGAGTCTAGCGAGGCACTTTGAAGTTCCGGCAGACCCTTTTCAGCTCTCCAGGGCATCAATGCGAAGGCGCGCGTCGGGAGGACGAATGCGGAGCGACCGCTTCAAAAGCACCAGCTTTGGGGGCTGGGCAATGCGGGTTCGAGTCCCGTCAGGTGCGCCACATCACGCCGCGGTCGAAGCGCGCACGCCTGTGCTCGCGGCGGCCGCGACCACAGAACATTTGGCCGCTCCAAATGGAAAGGAGGTGATGAGCTTGGATAAATCTGATGAAGGCAAATTGCTCGAGATTCACGAATCTCTTGCTCTTGCAGTGAATCGGCTCGGGGACGCAGCGCCATTGTTGGCAACAGGCGCCAAGCCAGTGCTGGGTATGCCACCGGCAACGGCGCCACCGCTGGCGATGCCACTGGCGCACTTGTTGAGCCGACAGGCAGCGCCAGTAGCGCTATCGGCGCCAACCGTTGCCGCTTCGGTTCCAGCCATTGCGCCAGCGTTACGCCGGTAGGCCGGCGACGCGAACGCGTGCACGAACTGCAGCGCGACGAAGTGATGCCCTGGAGTGATGCCCTGGAATGATGCCCTGGAAGATGCAACGATCTTGCTCGTGCAAAAACACGGACGGCGCCTGGCGTGTTGCTCCCGCAGCCGGGGAGCACGCCGGTCGCCGGTCGTGCCTTCGACGACCCGCCGCTGCGCCTCGACAGTGACCCGCCCCGTCGTGACGACAGCCGCCGATCGGCGTCAGCCGAGCGTGCCCAGCACGTAAGGCAGGATGCCCCCGCACTCGAGATAGCCGAGCTCCGCACCGGTGTCGATGCGCAAAGTCAGCGGGACGCTGAGCGCGGTCCCGTCTTTCCTGTGAACGACGAGCGTGACCTGCTGCCTCGGCCGGGTGTTCTCGTCGACGCCGAGGAGATCGAACGTTTCGGTGCCGTCGAGCGCGAGCGACTCCGCGCTGGTTCCCGGTGCGAACTGACACGGGAGCACGCCCATCCCGACGAGGTTGCTGCGGTGGATGCGCTCGAAGCTGCGGGCGATGACCGCGCGCACCCCGAGGAGACGCGTGCCCTTGGCGGCCCAGTCGCGGGCGCTGCCGGTGCCGTACTCTTCGCCGGCGATGACGAATAGAGGAACCGCGTCGCCTCTGTATTCGACTGCGGCGTCGTAAATGCTCATCCGGGCGCCGCTCGGCTGGTGGACGGTCACGCCGCCTTCGACGCCGGGAACCATCGCGTTGCGCAGCCGCACGTTCGCGAAGGTGCCGCGCACCATCACTTCGTGGTTCATCCGGCGCGCGCCGTAGTTGTTGAAGTCGGCGGGGCGC
>JAQGNC010000070.1 GCA_028292065.1 Betaproteobacteria bacterium | reverse complement strand
GAGCGCAGTGCGCTGGTCCGAGCCCGGCGCGCGGCCGACACCGAGATCGATGCGGCCCGGCGCGATCGCTTCGAGCACGCGGAACTGCTCGGCGACCTTGAGCGCGGAATAGTGCGGCAGCATCACGCCGGCGCTGCCGACGCGGATGCGCGGCGTCGTGGCGGCGATCGCCGCCATCAGCACCTCCGGCGCGGTGCCGACGATGCTGTTGCTGTTGTGATGTTCGGACACCCAGTAGCGGTGGTAACCGAGCGCATCGCAGTGGCGCGCGAGCGCAAGCGTCTCGCGGATGGCGTCGTCGGGGCTGCGCCCCTGCGACGCAGTCGATTGGTCCAGCACGGACAGGCGCATGCGGAATTTCTTTCAGGTGGGGAGCGAGGGGGCTGCCCCGGGTCGCTTGGGGTCTGACCCGTGTGAACAGGGGCGTAGTATGCCTGCGAATCAGTTCGTCTAAACCGGGGTCTGACCCCAATGAGGCCGGGGTCAGACGAGCCGCCAGCTCTCCGCGACGCGCAGCGAGTACTCGGAGAGAGGCGCGCCGCCGGTGCCTTTGGAGACGAGGATCGCGATCTGCGCGCGTTTGTCGTCCTGAAACGTACGCAAGCGGGCGAGCAGGGCATCACGGTCGGCGTCGCTGAGCGCACCCGCATCGTCGACGAGCAGGCTCGAAGCCTGGGGCAGATCCGTGGGGGTTGCGGCGCCGGCGATCGTCGCGAAGACGGAGAGTAAGACGCATGCGCCGAAGCGCAAGAGCCGGCCGCACATGGTGCGCCTCCCTTATCCCATGCCTGACTTGAAGCGCAGAGCCTGTCCTTCGACGGGCTCAGGACAGGCTCTGCGCTACTTGCTGATGCGCGCCCGAAGGGGGCTACGGCATTCGAAAGGGCCGGCAGCTACGCGGCATCGCGGAAGCGACCGCGCAGGCTCGCAGCCGTAGCGCGCGCTTCACGCCGCGCCGGTTCAGGAGTGCTCGGGAACCGGCGTATCCGCAAAGATCTTCTGATCCTTGCTCCAGCCCTTGCGGTCGGTCTTGACGTCCTTGCAGTCCATGGTGGCCTTGACCGTGAATACCACGAGGCCTGCTGCGGGGCCCGACTGTTCGACGCGATAGGAAAGAATCTTTCCGCCGAAATGGGAAGGGTGCTGTTTGCCGCGGTGGAGGTAGAGCGAGCCGCCGATCAGCTTCTGCGCAACTTCCTCCGATACGACCCAGTTACCGCTTTCCCACTCGTTTTTCGTTTTGTCGGTCTTGCGGACGTTGTCCGTGCGTTCGATAAGATGAATGGATGCCACGATGCTCCTTTACTACGCTTGCGCGCTCTTTTCGCCGGCTTCTGCCAATTCCGCTTCCGCTACCAGCTCGGTTTCGCGGGCCTTCATTTCAGAGCCGAGCGCGGCCAGATCCAGCTGTTCCAGCTTTCTGACCCGCGGGAACAGCTCGGTTTCCTCGTCCATTATGTGCTGCTTGACCTGCGCGATCAGCAGCATGAACTGCGGATGGCGCTTCGCGGCATCCGCACCGGCGTCCTCGAGATCCTCGATGAGATCGAGCGCTTCGTCGTGCGAGTCTTCCGCGTCGTCGAGCAGCGCGTCGATCCCTTCTTCGCCGGCGGCGTCGCTCACCGCGGGATAGAAGATGTCGTTTTCAATCGCGTCGTGTATCTTGATCTCGGCACACGCCGCTTCCATGACGCGCGTCGCGTCGCGCCCGTTCTTGTGCAGGTACTCGAACTCGCTGAAGAGCGATTCGACTTCGCGGTGATGCTGCATCAGCACGTCGAGTGCATCCAGGGCCTTGCGCTTTTCCTCAATCATGCTCGATTCCTTTGTTAACGGTGTGCAGCGCCTGCGGCGGCGTGGGTTTTCCCAGGAACAGACACGCGCGCCCTGCTCGAGCGGGGCATCAACGATGATCGGGAACTGCGGAATGCACCGGTGAGGGTGCGGGGATGTTGCGAGAACTGCGTCGATCGCTGGAATATACGAGAGTATAAGACCTAAGCGCTTAATTAGCAACTGAAATCCGGCAACCGGTAGCGCACGCGCCCGGCCTGCGGCCGCGGCTTGAAGGCCTTCAAGCCGAGGGCGCCTGCACTACCCTGACGACGCGTCGCTGCATGCTCGCAAACGCGTTCGAAGATCAGTTGAACTTCAGTCCCGCGGCTTTCACCAGCGCGATGTTGATCTCGATCTCCTTCGCGATCATCGCATCGAACTCCCTGGGCGTGAGCGGCATCGGCTCGACGCCGAGCGGCTTCAGCTTGTCGAGCACCGAGGCAAGCTTGAGCGCTTTCATCGTCTCCGCGTGCAGCCGGTCGACGACGGCGCGCGGGGTCTTCGCCGGCACGAGCAGGCCGTTCCAGTAGGTGTAGTCGCTGTCGGGAAAGCCCGCTTCGATCGTGGTGGGCACGTCCGGCAGCGCGCTCGAGCGCTTGCGCGTGCACACGCCGAGCGCGATGAGCCTGCCCTGGCTGATGAACGGCATCGCCGACGACACGCCGACGCTCATGAAATCGACCCGGCCCGCCATCACGTCGGTCAGCGCCTCGATCCCGCCTTTGAACGGCACGTGCGTCGCGCTGAAGCCGGCGCTGATCCGGAAGCGCTCGGTTCCCCAGTGGCTCGCGCTCGCGACCCCCGCCGACGCGAAAGACATCGTGCCCTTTTTCGCCGCATCGGCGAGCTGCCTGAGCGTCTTGATGCCTTTCGCGGGTGAGATCACGATGACGTTGGGCACCACGCCGAAGTTCGCCACCGCCGCGAAGTCCCGCGCTGCGTTGTACGGCGCGTTCGGGTACGCAGCCGGCGCGACCGAGTGCGCCGACGCGTGTATCAGTATGGTGTGGCCGTCGGGTTCCGCTTTCGCCACCACCGCGGCGCCGATCGATCCTCCCGCGCCGCCGCGGTTGTCGACGATGATCGGCTGGCCGAGCGCGGCCGAGAGCGGCTCCGCCACGATGCGCCCGAGAATGTCGATCGTGGAGCCGGCGCTGAAGGGAACGATGGCGCGGATCGGACGCGCCGGCCACTGCTGCGCGCAAGCGACGCGCGGCAGTGCTGATGCGGCCAGCGCAGTGCCGGCCAACTCGAGAAATTTGCGACGTGACGTCATGTTCAGAGCTCCTCCATCGATGGTTTTTTAGTCGGAAGATTGTAATCCGGGTTCGCGCGGCGTTTGGCTCCCCGCATCGCCCGCGGAATCGCCGCTTCATCCGCTGCTCACCATCCGGTCTCCCGCGCCCCGCGGCAAACGCCCGGTGCTACGATGCCGCGAAGCTCAGCAAAGCGATGATCGAGAAGCGGTGATGTCATGCCGCCGGCAAGGAGACCTCGATGCAGATCGACACGACACGGATCGACATCAGCCGGCCGCCCGCTCTTCCCGGAATCGAAGCGGTGTGCGTGCAGCGCAGCCCGAAGCTGTGGCGGCTGTACCACGAGAGTTACAAGGTCTACGCGCTCACCGACAGCGCCGGCGTCGCGTGGCGCCGCGGCACCGAGGTGAACAGCGGGCACACCGGCGATATGACCTTCGCCCGGCCCGGCGACCTGACGGTTGCGACCGCGCTCGCGGAGCCGCAGAGCTTCGTCGGTCTCTCGATCTCGGTGTCGGTCATGGAAAAAGCAGCGGAGGAGCTCGGCGTGCGCGACGGCGGGCGTGACTGGAGGGCGTCGCAGCTGAGCGATCCTGCGATCTTCGCGCGCTTTGTTCATCACCATCGCTCGCTCATGAAAGCCGAGTGCGCGTTCGAAGCCGAAAGCGCCCTCGCCGATTGCCTGCCGCTCTTGTTCGAGCACTGCGTCGAGCGCAGGGCCGGCGCTGCGGGCAAAGGCCTTCGCTCCTGCGTGCTCGATGCGCGCGATTTCATACACGAGAACTTCTCGCGCGCGTTCGGCATCGAGGAACTGTCACGCGCGGTGCGGATGAGCCGCTATCATCTTTCGCGCGCGTTTCGATGCCGCTTCGGTGTATCACCCCACGAATACCTGGTGCACGTGCGTGTCGCGCGCGCGCGAGAGCTTCTCAAAACGGGCGTACCCATACCGCTCGTCGCCCTCCAGACCGGTTTTTCCGACGCCAGTCATCTGACTCGACGCTTTCGCGCAGCCTTCTCGATCACGCCGTCCCGGTACGCGCGTGCGGCCGGCAGCGCACGAACATCCCGATCGCGAACGCTCGTATAGGCTTTTTGCCGCAGCGCTGAAAGCCACCTGAGCTCTGTCACGTAAGTGCGTGGGGTTTCAGGGTTTTTGGTGGAATCGTATGTCATAATCAGCCCGCAACGTGTCGTGTGGGGACGAGGGATGGGTGAGGAGATCAACGTTCTGCTGGTCGAAGACCAACCGATAGACGCAGAGCTTTGCGAACATGAATTAAGGCGCGCCGGCTTGAGCTTCACGTCCAGGCGCGTGTGCACCCAGGCGGCATTTCAGCAGGCCCTCAGCGACTTCCCGCCGGACCTCATCCTGTCGGATTTCAGCATGCCGACCGACATGGACGGCATCGGCGCGCTGGCGATCGCGCGCGCACGCGTGCCCGATGTCCCGTTCGTCTTCGTCTCGGGCACGATCGGCGAGGAGCGCGCGGTCGAAGCGATGAAAGCCGGCGCCACCGATTACGTGATCAAGGACAAGCTCGAGCGGCTCGGGCCCGTGGTCAGGCGCGCGCTGCAGGGAGCGCGCGACCGCCGCGCGGTGCTGCACGCACAGGACGCGCTGCGCGTCAGCGAGGCGCGCTTCAGGTCTTTCATGGAGCACCTGCCGGGACTGGCCTCGATCCGCGACGACCAAGGCCGCTATACCTTCGTCAACCAGATGTGGGAAACCACTTTCGGCCTCTTCGCCGGGCAAGTGCTCGGCAAGCGCAGCCGCGACCTGCCCGGCGAAAGCGGTGACGATCTCGACCGCGCGCATCGCAGCGTGCTCGAGAACAACAAAGCGGTCTCCGGCGTGCTGAAGAAAGGCGCCGCGGGCAGCGAGACCTGGTGGCTGTCTCACCACTTCCCCATCACGGCCGGCGCGACCGGCGCGATGATGGTCGGCACGATCGCGATCGACGTGACCGAACAGAAGCTGCAGGAGCAGAAGATCGCGCGCCTGAGCCGCATCCACGCGGTCTTGAGCGGCATCAACTCGGCGATCGTGCGCATCCGCGACATCGAAACGCTACTCGACGAAACGTGCCGCATCGCGGTCGAAGACGGCGGGTTCGGCATCGCGTGGGTCGGCACGATCGCGCCTGACACCCGCGAAGTCACTCCGATCGCCAGCGCAGGGCTCGAGCCCGGCGAGCACGTCACGCACAGCACCCTGGTCGTCAACGGCAAGCCGCAGGCGCAAGGCGCCATCGCCAGGATGATGCAGAGCGGCAAGCCCGAAATCTGCAATGACCTCGCCGCGCGCGGCGAGCGCACGAGCCCCAGGAGACACGAAGCGGTGCGGCGCGGCTATCGCTCGGTGGTCGCCCTGCCGCTCGTCACCGGCGGCTGTGTCGCCGGCACGATCTGCCTGTATGCGAGGGAGGCCGAGTCGTTCAACAAGGATGAGCTCAAGCTGCTGATGCAGCTCGCGGCCGACGTCTCGTTCGCCCTCGAATACATCGACAAGGACCGCAAGCTCCAGTATCTCGCGTGGAACGATCCGGTCACCGGCCTCGCCAATCACGCGCTCCTGCACGAGCGTCTCGAGTATGCCGTCCAGGGCGCGCAGCGCGACGACGCGCGGGTCGCGGTGGTGGTGTGGGACATCAATCGCTTTCGGACGGTCAACGATACGTTCGGGCGCGACGCGGGGGATGACCTGCTGCGCCAGGTGGCCTCGCGCGCCTCGCGCATGTGGCCGTCGGTGCGCCACATGGCGAGGATTTCGGCGGACTGCTTCGGCGGCTTCGTCGAAGACGTGAAGGAAGCCTCTGACATCGCTCACTGGCTCGAGAAATCCGAAGCGGTGCTGAACGAGCCTTTTGCGCTCGACGGCGCCGAGCTGCGGATCGGCGTCACGACCGGCATCGCTTTCTACCCGGCCGACGGCACGCAAGCCGAGACTCTGCTCACGAATGCCGAAGCGGCGCTCAAACAGGCGAAGCGCCGCGGCGAGCGCTACGCGTTCTACGAACCGATGATGAACGCGCGCGTGGCGGAGAAGCTCACGCTCGAGAGCAGGCTGCGCCGCGCGCTCGAAAAGGAACAGTTCGTGCTGCACTACCAGTCGAAGGTCGAGCTCGCGACCGGCCAGGTGAGCGGTCTGGAAGCGCTGATCCGCTGGCAGGAGCCCGACGGCGAGCTCGTGCCGCCTATGCAGTTCATCCCGCTGCTCGAGGAGACAGGGCTGATCCTCGAAGTCGGGCGCTGGGCGATCCGCAGGGCGCTGCACGACTGGGCCGACCGTTTCCGGCGCGGGCTGCCGACGCCGCGGATCGCGGTGAACGTCTCGGCGATCCAGCTGCGGCGGGTGGACTTCGTCGACGTGGTGGCGAGGGCGCTCGCCGAAACCGGTGTCGAGCAGCACGGGCTCGATCTCGAGATCACCGAAAGCCTGCTGATGGAAAACATCGGCACCAGCATCGGCAAGCTGCAGGCGCTGCAGGAGATGGGGGTGAACGTCGCGATCGACGATTTCGGGACCGGCTACTCGTCGCTCAGCTACCTGACCAAGCTTCCCATCAAGGCGCTGAAGATCGACCGGTCCTTCATCATGACCATGGTCGACGAGCCGCAGAGCATGAGCATCGTCTCCACCA
>JAQGNC010000028.1 GCA_028292065.1 Betaproteobacteria bacterium | reverse complement strand
ATGCCTGCAAATTTATGTGGGTCTAGGACTTATCGCCTATTCCACATCGACCGGCCCGCGCGCGTCCAGTCGACAAAGTATCGCGGCCCGCTCGCGCGACGAAAAAGCGATCAGAGCGGGGCGGGGCCCGGCGGGGCCTGGAGCCTGAAAGCGGTGTTGACGATACCGACGTGCGAGAGCGCCTGCGGAAAATTTCCCGTCAGGCGGCCCAGCACCGGTTCATATTCCTCTGAAAGCAGTCCCACGTCGTTGCACAGCGCGAGAACGCGTTCGAAGAGCACGCGTGCTTCGTCGTAACGGTCGAGCTGGGTGAGCGCGTGGGCGTACCAGAGAGTGCACGCGATGAACACGCCTTCACCCGGCGGCAGGCCGTCGACCTCCGGTGTCGTGCGATAGCGCATCAGCAGGCCGTCGACCATGAGCTCGCGCTCGATGGTCGCGAGGGTGCCGAGCACGCGCGGATCGCCGGGCGGCAGGAATCCCACGAGCGGGATCATCACCAGGCTCGCATCCACGGCCTTGCTGCCGTAGTACTGGACGAATGTTCCGCGCTCGGCGTCGTAACCGTTGCGGCAGACGTCTTCATGGATCTCGGCTCGAATGCGCCGCCAGCGCTCCAGCGGCGCTTCGAGCCCGAACTGCTCCGCCGAGGCGATGAAACGGTCCATCGCGAGCCACGCCATCACTTTCGAATGCGTGAAGTGCCGGCGGGGGCCGCGCACTTCCCAGATCCCTTCGTCGGGGTCTTTCCACGCCGCCTCGACGAAACGGGCGAGCTCCCGCTCCACATTCCATGCGTCGGCATCGGCTTCGAGACCGCTCGAGCGCGCGAGGTGCAGCGCGGCGGCGACTTCGCCGAAGACGTCGAGTTGAAATTGCGTATGGGCGGCGTTGCCGATGCGCACCGGACGCGAGCCCTCGTAGCCGGGAAGCCAGCCGAGCTCGAGCTCAGTCAGGCGGCGCTCTCCGGCCAGACCGTACATGATGTTCGCCTGTGAGGGCGTCCCCGCGATCGCCCGCACGAGCCAGCGCCGCCATGCGCGCGCTTCTTCGACGTAACCGCCGCGCATGAGCGCATACAGCGAGAAGGTCGCGTCGCGCAGCCAGCAGATGCGGTAATCCCAGTTGCGCACGCCGCCGATCTGTTCCGGCAGCGAGGTGGTTGCGGCGGCGACGATGCCGCCCGTGGGCGCGTAGGTCAGCGCCTTGAGCGTGATGAGCGAACGCACCACGCTTTCGCGCCACGGCCCTGCATACGTGCAGCGGCCGCTCCAGTCCGTCCACCATGCCTCGGCCCCTGCGAGCGCCGTCGCGGGGTCGATCGGCGGCGGCGCGCTGTCGTGCGAAGCGTGCCACGTCATTACCATCGGGACCGCTTCGCCTTCGATCACGCTGAAATCCGCGACCGTCGTGAGCGCTTCGCCCCGCAGCGTCACGCGCGTGCGCAGCACCAGCGCGTCGGGACCTGCGATAGCCCGCCAGTCATGCTGCGTGCGAGACACCCACGGAATGATCGAGCCGTAGTCGAAGCGCACGACGAGCTGCATCCGCATCGCCACGGTCCCGCGGCGTCCGAGCATCATCCGTACGACGTGCGGATGGCCGCTGCGCGGCGGCATGAAATCGATCACGGTGACGCTGCCGGTCGCGGTCTCGTAATCAGTTTCGAGTATCAGCGTGCCCGGACGGTAGCGCCTCGACGTCTTCAGGATTTCCCCTACGGGCTCGAGATGCCAGCGGCCGTGCTCCGGGGTGCCGAGCAGCGCCGCAAAGCACGCGCCGGAGTCGAATCGTGGAAAGCAGAGCCAGTCGATCGAACCGTTGCGCGCGACGAGCGCGGCCGAATGACAGTCGCCGATCAATGCGTAATCTTCGATTCTGGAGGACATGCGCGATTATGCTGACTGGCTGCAGTAGCCCGTGCGACAGCCGATCACTTCAATGACCGCTCTGAATTCACTCGGCCTTTATTCCGGCTGCCCTGATCACCTTCGCCCACCGCGCCGATTCCTCGCGCATGTATTCGGTGAGCGCTTCCGGAGTGCTCGGGGAAGGCTCGGCGCCCTGGGACATCAGGCGCTGGCTCACCTCGGGTGAGCCGAGGGCTTTCGCGACGGCGCCGTTGAGTTGCGAGACGACGCCCTTCTGCATGGCTTTCGGCCCGAAGAGACCGTACCACGTGGTGTACTCGTAACCGGGGACGCCGCCTTCGGCGATCGTCGGGACGTCCGGCAGGGCAGGCGAGCGTTTGGCGCTGCCGATCGCGAGCATCTTCACGCGGCCGGCTTTTACGTGCGCGAGCACCGTCGGGATGCTAGAGAACTGAAGCTGCACCTGCCCGGCGATCAAATCGGTCATCGCCGGACCGCCGCCTTTGTACGCGATGTGCACGTTGTCGATTTTGGCGAGGTATTTCAGCATCTCGCAGCCGAGATGGTTCGGTGTACCGATACCGCTCGAGGCGGCGTTGAGCTTGCCGGGATTGGCTTTCGCGTACGCGACCAGCTCTTTGACGTTGTTCGCCGGAAGGGATGGCGTGGCGACGAGCGCCTGCGGATTGATGTTGGTGCGGCTGATCGGCGTGAAATCGCGGAAGGGGTCGTAAGGCAGCTTCGGGTTGAGCAGGGGATTGATGAGCATGCCCGACGACGTGCCGAGGAGCAGGGTATAGCCGTCGGGCGGCGCCTGCGCGACGATGACTGTCGCGATCACGCCGCCTGCGCCGCTGCGGTTGTCCACGACGACCTGCTGGCCGAGGAACTCGGAGAGTTTCTGCGCGAGCGGGCGTCCGACGAAATCGGTGGTGCCGCCGGGCGGGTAGGTGATGACGAGTCGTACGGGTCGGGTCGGGTAGCTTTGGGCGCCGGCGAGCGGCGCTGCCAGAAAAACCGCCATCAGGCCGATGGCCCCAGCTGAAACGTGCATCATGCCCCCGCGTATGTTTCTGCGCACAACGCCGATCGTCGCGGCGCTGTCGCTGGGCGGAGATGATGATCGAAGAACGGGTGTCGGCGCAATCAGCGCTGGACCGCCGGAGCGGAGAAGAAATTGTGCTGGCTGCGCGGCCGGCCGTGGCCTCCAGCGAAGCTGCTATTTACCGGTTGCGGCTCCGCTCGGATCGACGATAGCGCCTGCCGCCGGCCCTTGGCCGTCGCGCGAGGTGCCCGGGGGCGTGTTGCCGCGCTGCTTTTCTTTCTCACCGGTCGGGGAAGCGGTTCCCCCTACAGTGCCTCCGGCGCCGCCGATGGTGCCCCCGGAATCGCGGGCTGCGCCTGCGGCGCCCTGCGCACTGCTCTCTACTGGTGCGCGAGCGCCGGCGTCAGTCGACTTCACCGGATCCGCGGAGCACGCGGTCACCACCAGTCCCAGAACGGCCGCGAGTGCCGCGGCGCTGCAGCGTTTCGACATAAATGCCTTTCGTGGGTGTGCGCTCAGCCCACTACGCCCGCATCGGACCGCGATGCGAACTTCAGAAAACGTTAGGCGAGAATGGTCACGTCGGGAGCACGCAGTCCGGCTGCCTTCGCGAGAGTCGCGGCGTAGGCGAGGGCGGCGTCCTTGCTCTTGAAGAGTGCGCCCGGGATGACGCGGCGTGAAAATGCGACGACCCACGTCGCTGCGCTCGCACGCGCGACGACGAAAGCGGATTTGCTGCGGCGTTTCTGGCCAGTAGATTTGCGGTTCATGATGTGTCCTTGCTGTTCAGGTTATTGGGGACTGCCACATGGCCTCTCCCTACGCCTTTCCTTAACGCAAGAAGCGGACCAGGTCTTTCGGGCTCGGCTGAATGTTCAGCGAATGCAGTCTAGGCGCGGCTATCCGAGCGGCATACGCGGAATAGCGACTCGAAAGGCGTGCTTCTAGCGCTCAAGAGGGTCGCGGCGACGTCGTGGTGGAGCGACAGGGCCGCGTTGTCGGCGGGACCCGACGGCGCACTTTTACATCGCTCGAAAAAAAGGGTGCACCGATCGCGTTGTCGGTCGCGCCGGCGCCTCGCGTGCAGCAATCACAAGCGCTTTCCTGCAGGTTGGGGGCGCCTGCGCTACCAGACCCGCGCGGCAGTCAGTAAGACTTCGGCAGCCCCAGGACTTTTTCGGCGATGAAGCACAGGATCAGCTCGGGGCTGACCGGCGCAATGCGCGGGATGAACGCTTCGCGCAGCAGGCGCTCGACGTGGTACTCCTTCGCGTAGCCCATCCCGCCATGCACCATCACTGCGGTTTCGCACGCGCGGAAGCACGCTTCGCCCGCGAGATACTTCGCCGCGTTCGCTTCGACTCCGCACGGCTCCCCGGCGTCGTAGAGGCTCGCCGCCTTGTAGACCATCAGGTTCGCGGCTTCGAGGTCCATCCAGCATTTCGCGAGCGGATGCTGTATGCCCTGGTTCTGCCCGATCGGCCGGTCGAAGACGATGCGGGTCTTCGCGTAGTCGGCGGCGCGCGCGAGAGCGGCGTGTCCCAGCCCGACGGCTTCGGCGGCGACCAGCACCCGTTCGGGGTTGAAGCCGTGGAGGATGTATTCGAAGCCGCGGCCTTCCTCGCCGACGCGGTCTTCCACCGGCACGTGCAGGTCGTCGATGAACAGCAGGTTCGAATCGACCGCCTTGCGGCCCATCTTCTCGATCTCGCGCACTTCGATGCGGCTGCGGTCGAGGTCGGTATAGAAGAGGGTGAGCCCGCGAGTCGGTTTTTCGACTTCCGCGAGCGGCGTCGTGCGCGCGAGCAGCAGGATCTTGTTCGACACCTGCGCGGTCGACGTCCAGATCTTGCGGCCGGAGACGACGTAATGGTCGCCGTGTCGCAGCGCCTGGGTTTTGAGCCGGGTGGTGTTGAGCCCGGTATCAGGCTCGGTCACGCCGAAACACGCGCGGTCGGTCCCCTTGATGAGCGGCGGCAGCCAGCGCTGCTTCTGCGCGTCGGCGCCGTACACCACCACCGGGTTCAGGCTGAAGATGTTCATGTGGACCGCCGACGCCCCCGACATCCCCGCACCCGACGCGGCGATCGTCTGCATCATCACCGCGGCTTCGGTGATGCCGAGTCCCGCGCCGCCGTATTCCTGCGGCATTGCGATCCCGAGCCACCCGTCGCGCGCGAGCGCGGCGTGAAAATCGAGCGGGAAACCGCCGTCGCGGTCGCGCTTCAGCCAGTAATCCATGTCGAAACCGGCGCAGACCTTCTGAACTGCGTCGCGGATAGCCTGCTGTTCGGGGGTGAAGGAGAAGTCCATGGGATCAATTCTAGAGCACGTCAAAATGGATTCTGGATCACTCCGCGCGGCGCGCGGTCCAGAATGACGGTTCAGGGGTCGGCAGAGCCGAGGCGTGCGCCAGCCGGGAGTACGTCAGCCAGCCGGGAGTACGTCATTCGGGCGCAGGCCAGAATCCATTTTTTAGCGCCGTGCGCAGCGCGCCAAAAAATGGATTCTGGATCACCTCGCGCATTGCGCGGTCCAGAATGACGGTTCAGGGGCTGGTAGAGGTCCCGCCACATTCGTCATCCTGGCGTAGGTTTGAACGTTCTAATTCCCATGGCGGAAAAACAACCCTGTGTTTACCTGCTTGCCAGCCGTAAGCGCGGCACGCTTTACGTCGGCGTCACCTCCGACCTGATAAAAAGGGTTTAGCTACACAAGCAGGACCTGGCCGACGGTTTCACGAAAGAGTACGGCGTCCACGAGCTCGTGTGGTTCGAGATGCACCGGTCGATGCTGGCCGCTATAGAGCGCGAGAAGGCCCTCAAGTGCTGGAAACGTGCGTGGAAGCTCAGGCTGGTGGAGGAGGCGAATCCGGAATGGCTCGATTTATACCCGGATATTTGCTGAAGATGGATTCTGGCCTTCGCCAGAATGACGGATGACGAAGCGACACGCCTCGCGCGCTTCGCCCAATGAGGTATGACGACGCGACACGTCATTCTGGCGTAAGCCAGTATCCATTTTGACGTTGTGGCGGCACCGCCAGTCGAGTGCGGGGGCGCGCTCCAGCATGGGTTGAACTTCGCTTTAAGTGCCGCATCTATAAGGGAATCTTTAGCGCGGCGAGAAGACGGTAAAATCCCTCGAGCCGCCCAAGGCTCCCCGTTCGCGGCCCCAACCGAGATCCCCTTGCTGCCCCCCGACTTTCATCCCGTGCTTCAGCGCTGGTGGGAGAACCGCTTTGCGGTCGACTCCCCTGACGGCGCGCGCCAGGTGCTGCCGCCGACCGATGCTCAGCTCGAAGGCTGGCGCTCGATACGGCGCGGCGAGCACACCCTGATCGCGGCGCCGACCGGCTCGGGAAAGACCCTCGCGGCTTTCCTCACTTCGATCGATCAGCTTTTCCGAGAGGGGCTCGAGCGCGGCTCGCTGCCTGACGAAGTCCGGGTGATTTACGTCTCGCCGCTGAAA
>JAQGNC010000003.1 GCA_028292065.1 Betaproteobacteria bacterium | reverse complement strand
TCTCCTGACCCACCACGTCATCACGTATCTTCGGGCGGGCTGAACGGGAGACCGCCGCTGCGGCAGTCGCGTGCAATCTTTCGAAGTCGCGGCATGGTTCCTCCTGCCCTTTGGCGTTTCACCGACCAACCCAAGGAGCGATCATGATCAAGAAAGCATGGGCCGTCTGGAAAGGCGGCATCAAGGACGGCGGCGGAACGATCTCCACCGAGACCGGCGTGCTGAACGAAGCGCCTTACGGGTTCAAGTCGCGCTTCGAAAACGGCAAGGGAACCAATCCCGAAGAGCTGATCGGCGCCGCGCACGCAGGCTGTTTTTCGATGGCGCTTTCAAAGATGCTCGGTGACGCCGGGCTCACGCCCGAAAGAATCGAGACCCGCGCGGCGGTGACACTCGACAAGGTCGGTGAAGGATTCGAGATCACGTCGAGCCATCTCGACGTCACCGCGAAGATTCCCGGCGTCGATCAGGCGAAGTTCGAAGAGATCGCCAACAAGGCCAAAGCGGGGTGCCCGGTGTCCAAGCTGCTGAAAGCGAACATCACGATGAGCGCAAAGCTGGAAAGCTGAAGCGGCACCGTTACGTCTGTCCAGCCGCCGCCATTACTGCGGCTGCATCCGCCCCTACCGCACTGGCGCCAGCTTCCGCGCAGCGCGAAGGGAGTCCGCGCCGATGCGCAACTGAGTTTCGACCTTCTTCCACATTGACGAGCCCGGATCCTCGTAGTGGTAGCCCATCGCTTTCTCGATGAGCTCGTCGATGATCGCGCCCGGATTTGTCAGGCTGCAGATTTCCTTGCCGAAACGCTCGAGCCTCTTTCGATCGGGCCACGCCTTGCTGCCTCCCAGCCCGAGAGCGAGCACGTCGTTCGGAATGTACACGGTCGAGGACACGATGTCGTATGCCGGGGCCAGCCGCGCATCGCGATCCGCGGTGGTCGGGTCGCCGTACAGGATGCCGAAATTCTTCAGATGGGCGTCGCCGTTGCGAACCAGGCAGTTCACCACCATCAGACGAAAAAACGCGTCGAGAGAGGCATTGCGATTGACGGGCGCCGCGAAGTCGACGATGACCCGCGCGACCTCACTGCATGAGCCTTCGTACTTCCTGCTGGGGTGCCTGCCGGTGAGCACCGCCATATCCTCGAAGCCGAGGTAACCGTCGGCCGAGACATCGAAACGACGAATGACGAAGAGTTTTCGGTCATCCGATAACCAGAAATCCGGCGTATCGAGACCGACGTGCCGCGCCAGCGACATGCAGATGTATTCGTTTTCAGCGAGGTTCGGGTAGTCGACGCCCGCCGCCTTCACGATCAGATCGGGCGATTTGATCGAGGATTTATCGATCACATCAGGCGCACGTCCCGACCTGTCCAAGCCGTCCGCGCTTTCCGGCGGCTGCTCCGGCACGGCGACTTTCGGTTGAACGCCCGACAGCGGCGCCTCGGCGTATTTCTCGAGCAGCTCGTCGAAGAGTTCCTCGGTGCCCGGGTGTGCAAGGATATCCCGCAAGGCCATGGGAGCAGCCGAAACTTTCGGCTCGTGATCCGGCACGCTTGCCCAGACCCGGCCTGCCGCTGGGGTCGACGTCACCGCAAGCAGATTCATGTCTTCGATGTCCATCACCTTGCGATATCGATCGATGACTCGATGCAGGAGAAAGCCTTCAGGCAAATTCATCGAGAGGATCGGCGGGATCTGGTTGGATCGCCACCCGTCGGGACGCGGAGGCATCGTGAGAGAGATGGCGAGCGCCGGGCGTGCGAGGGCCTGCTCGTCGTACCTCACCACAAATTGGGATTCGCGATGCAGGACCGCCGCGGTGCCCTGAGTCGTGTGGAGCGCGAGCTTCCTGACTCGCGTCGACGTGGTCACGGCGCGCCCTTGCGGTTTGCGCGCTGTCGCAGCTTCGGGGTTTCTTCGCCGCTATAACGGTCGGACAGCTCGTCCAGGGTCGGTCGCGATGATGCTTCGCGCGCAGTGAGCTCGAGACCGACCGTGCGCAGGAGCCGCTGGAGATTCCCCAAGGCAATCCGGCTTCCTCCGTTCTCGAAATCGCTGACGGTTTTGCGCGACAATCCGGCCGCCGCTGCGGCTTGATCCTGAGTCACGCCCCGTATGATGCGGCGCTTTCGAAAGATCTGCTCTATACCGTCCATAATGCTAATTATAATACTCTGTGTGCACCGTTTCTAGATAACGGGCAATATGTTACTCAATACAATGAGTAATTAATTTACGCGTAAAGGTTAAAAGTGACCGCGTCTCAGTATGGCCCCAGGTAATCGAGCTTGCCCACCTGCACGCCCTTGTTGCGCAGGATGTCGTAGGCGGTCGTGACGTGAAAGAAGAAATTCGGGAGCGTGAAGGTGAGCAGGTACGCCTCTGCGCTGAACGACTGCTTGAATTCCCCGAACGCGAGGGTGACGGTGCGCGTTTCGGTCCCGTCGAGCTTGGACGCATCGACGCTCTCCAGGTACTCGATCGTCTTCGAGATTCGCTCCTGAAGTTCGGCGAAGGTGCTTTCCTTGTCTTCCATGCGCGGCGACTGCACCCCGGTCAGACGCTCTATCGCGAGTTTCGCGGTGTCGCTGGTGCGCTGGACCTGCCCCGCGAGGCCGAACATGTCGGGCGCGAGCCGCGCATCGACGAGCTCGGCGGGATCGATGCCTGAGGCCTGCGCGTGCAATGACGCTTTCTCGAGCAGCTGCGAGAGCACTCGCAAGCCGCGGATGAATACAGGAACGGATATCCGATACATCGTCAGTGACATGGTGTGTGCTCCCGTGGAGTGAGCACAGATCTTACGGCCAAAGCGTCGGCCCGAATGGAGTACGATCGGCCACACACAAAGCAGTGCAGGCCCGGCAGCAGCTTCATCACAGGACACGCGACGTGGCGATCCCGTGTCGCACGAACGCTGCGGGCGCTTCCGGCTTCGATACAATCGCGCTGTCATACGAATGCTCGACGGGCCGAGGTCCGGGAGGCCCTGCCATCTTGAAAACCACAGGTAGTGAATCCCGGATCGTCGCTGCGCTCGCCGCGGACGGCGACGCCGCGGTGCGGGCTCGCGCGGTGATCACCGTCCAGGCTCATCGCGCCGCGCCCCGAGGCGCCCAACGCGGTTTCAAGCTGCTGCGCTATTTCTCCGTTGCAAGCCTCGTCGCGATCGTGCTCGCCGCGGGCGGCCTGGGCTTCTTCTTTCGCCAGATCGCGCTGAAGCAGCTGATCAAGGTCGGCGAAGACAATAACGTCAGCCTCGCCCGGGCGTTCTCCAATACCCTGGGGCCGCACTACCTCCCGCTGATCGAGGCCGCGCAAAAATCGGGCACGCCGCAGCTCAAGGCGAACCCGCAGGTTGCAGCGGTGCATCGGGCGGCGCTCGACGCCGTGCGGCAAACCCACGTGGCGAAAGTCAGAATTTACGACCTGGACGGCCGCACGATTTATTCCAGTGATGCGCGGGAGATCGGAGAGGTCGACAGCGCGGATCCGGGTTTCCTGGCGGCGCGCGCGGGGGGCGTGAAAACCGTCCTCTACCAGCGGGAGTCGTTCGACGCGTTCGGCGAGACCGTCACCAATCGCAGCCTGCTGGCCACTCACGTCCCGGTCCGGCGATCGGAGGCGGGGGCGCCCGACGCCGTGTTCGAGCTCTACAGCGACGTGACGCCGTTCTTCGAAGAGATCAAAAGAACCCAGAGGGAAATCCGTTTCGGCACCGCGACCGTGCTGATTCTGCTGTATGGCGCCTTGTTTTTCATCGTGAAGCGCGCGGACGGCGTCATCAAAAGCCAGGAAGACCAGCGCCAGCACGACGAGGAGACGATCCGCCATCTCGCGCACCACGATACCCTGACGGGGCTTCCCAATCGCAAGCTTTTCAGCGACCGGCTCGCATTCACCCTGGCCCGCGTCAAGCGCAGCGGCCACATGGCGGCGCTGATGTTCATCGATCTCGACCGCTTCAAGGAAATCAACGATTCGCTCGGACATGCCGCCGGCGACCGCGTGCTGCAAGCCGCGGGGACGCTCCTGCGCGGCTCGCTGCGCGACGTGGACACGGTCGCGCGCCTGGGAGGCGACGAGTTCACCGTGATCCTCGACGACGTCTTCGACGTCGAGCACGTCGTCACGGTCGCCGAGAAGATCAAGCAGGCGTTTACCGCACCGGTAGCGAACGAGGGCGGCGTCGACATATTCATCTCGCCGAGCATCGGCATCGCGCTCTGCCCCCGCGATGCGGACACGGTCGACGCACTCGTCGACGCTGCGGACGCTGCGATGTACGACGCGAAAGCCGAGGGGCGGAACACCTACAGGTTCTACACGGCGCCGCCGAACGCACGCGCCTGATCGTGGCTGCGCGCGCGGCGTACACGTAGCGCAGGCGCCTCGGCTGCAGCCGCTCGCCGCTTCGGCGTCTCACCGCAACCGAGGAAACACTGCTGCAGGCGAGGGCACCCGTCGACGAGCTCAGGACAGGCCCTGCGCTACAAGCCCGGTGCGCCTCGCGCTACGCGATCACTCCCACAAGCGCTCGGGCAGCGGAAGCCCGGCCAAGTCGGCGGGCGTGAGCGGCCGGTCCGGCTGTATCCCCATGCGCTCCAGAACCGCGGCGAGCTGCCGGCAGTGTTGAGCCGAGTGCCACGTGACGCGCTCGAACA
>JAQGNC010000215.1 GCA_028292065.1 Betaproteobacteria bacterium | reverse complement strand
CAGAGCCTGCGCAGCCTTCCCGCGCTTCGCTCCGAGGCCAAGCGATTGATCGCCGGCATCGATCGGTTGATTGCACGGGTGGAGCTCATGATGCAACAAACATTGGAGCAAATTCCCGCTGCTCGCCAGGCGGCCGAGCACATTGCCACGATAACCGGCTTCGGCCCTTTGGGCAGCACGTGCCTGGGGCATAGCTTTACGCGACTGCCATATGCCAACAGCGACGCGGTGGTCGCCTCGAGTGGCCTGGATCCGCGGCCTGAGGACTCCGGACAGAAACACGGCCGGCGCCGACTGAGTAAACAGGGTCCCGCCGAGCAGCGGCGCATCTTGTTCAACTGCGCGCGATCGGCCGCTCGTACCAAGCTGTGGCAGCCCTACTACCAGGCTCAACTCGCCAAGGGGCTGAGCGCCACCGCGGCCACGGTCATCCTCGCGCGCAAAATGCTGCGCGTCGCCTTTGCTGTCTACAAGCACGGCCAGCCTTTTAATCCATCCCTACTGGGGAGCCGTGCTTGACAAAAACCATAGAATCTCGCGATGACAGCTGGTGTCGTTGCGAGGAACGAAGTGACGAAGCAATCCCGGAGCGTCCGCTCGTGCGCCACGAGATCGCCACGCCCTGCCGGGCTCGCGATGACTATTAGAGGAACTGCATGATCTCCCGCTTCTTCATCGACAGGCCGATCTTCGCGGCCGTGCTCTCGATCTTCATCGTCATCGCCGGGCTTGCGGCGATGCGCGTCCTGCCCATCGCGCAATATCCGGAAATCTCGCCGCCGGTCGTGACCGTGCGCGCGGTCTATCCGGGCGCTTCGGCCGAAGTCGTCGAGCAGACCGTCGCGGCGCCGCTCGAGAACCAGATCACCGGCGTCGAGAACATGCTCTACATGAGCTCGACCTCGGCCTCGAGCGGCGTGGTCGAGATCCAGGTCACGTTCGAGATCGGCACCGACGTCGACAAGGCCGCGCTCAACGTGAACAACCGCGTGAAGCAGGCAGAGCCGCGCCTGCCGCAGGAAGTTCGCCGCCAGGGCGTGACCGTCGAGAAAGGCTCGTCGGCCTTCCTGCAGGTGCTCGCGTTCTATTCGCCGGACAACCGCTTCGACGACCTCTACATCTCGAACTACGTGACGCTCAACGTGCTCGATGCGATGAAGCGCATCCCCGGCACGACCAACGTTCAGATCTTCGGCGCGAAGGACTATGCGATGCGCATCTGGATGCGCCCGGACCGCATGGCGCAGCTCAAGGTGACCGGCGCCGACATTATTCGCGCGCTCAACGAGCAGAACGCCCAGTTCGCCGCAGGCAAGATCGGCCAGTCGCCGGTGACCGAAGGCCAGGAGCTGGTCTACACGCTGACCACCCTCGGCCGGCTGAGCGAGCTCAAGCAGTTCGAAAACGTGGTCATCCGCGGGAATCCCGACGGTTCGATCCTGCGCCTGAAGGACGTGGCGCGGGTCGAGCTCGGCTCGAAGGATTACGAGTTCATCGGACGGGTGAACGGCAAACCGGCGACGCTGGTGGGCATCTTCCTCCAGCCGGGCGCGAACGCACTGGCGACGGGCGAGCGCGTAACCAACGAGCTCACTCGCTTGTCGCAGCGCTTTCCGCAGGGCTTCACCTACTCGGTGCCTTATGACACCACGCGCTTCGTGCGCGTCTCGATCCGCGAAGTGGTGATCACGCTCGCCGAAGCGATGGTGCTGGTGTTCCTGGTCGTGTTCCTGTTCCTCCAGAACTGGCGCGCAACGCTCATCCCGTTCACCGCAGTTCCGGTCTCGCTCATCGGCACTTTCGCAGGCCTGCTCGCGCTCGGCTACTCGATCAACACCCTGACGCTCTTCGGCATGGTGCTCGCGATCGGGATCGTGGTCGACGATGCGATCGTGGTGCTCGAGAATGTCGAGCGCATCATGCGTGAAGAGCGCCGCTCCTCGCACGAAGCGGCGATCAAGGCGATGCAGGAAGTGACCGGCCCGGTCATTGCCATCGTGCTCACCCTGTGCGCGGTGTTCGTGCCGATTGCGTTCCTCGGGGGCCTCACGGGCGAGCTCTATCGACAGTTCGCGGTGACCATCGCCATCGCAGTCGTCATCTCAGGGCTCGTGGCGCTCACGCTCACGCCCGCGCTGTGCGTGCTGATCCTCAAGCGCGAGCATCACCAGCCGGGGCGGTTTTTCCAGGCGTTCAACCGCGGTTTCCTGAAAGTGACCTCGCGCTACACCGACGGTGTGGCGTGGATGCTGCGTCGTGGCGCGCTCGCCGCACTGCTCTTCATCGGCATGGTGGCGATCACCGCCGGCCTGTGGCGCATCACGCCCGGATCGCTCGTCCCCGACGAAGACCAGGGCTATTACATCGCAGCGGTGTTCCTGCCCGACGGAGCGACGCTCGAGCGCACCGACAAGGTCGTCAACGAAGTGATCGAGGCGATCCGCTCGAATCCGGCAAACGAATATGCGGTCGCGTTCACCGGTTTCGATTTCCTCGGCGGGGCTTTCCGCAACAGCGCCGCGACGATCTTCGTGACCCAGAAGCACTGGGACGAGCGGAAGGTGAACACGAAGCAGCTCGTCGGCGAGTTCTTCGGCAAGACCGGGCACATCAAGGAAGCGCTCGTGCTCGCTTTCGCACCGCCGCCGATCTTCGGCCTCGGCAACGCGGGAGGCTTCGAGTTCTATATCCAGAACCGCGGCGAAGGCGGGCCGAAGCGACTCGCGGAAGTGTCGCAGCAGTTCGTCGGCGCTACGTCCAAGGACCCGATGTTCGGCATGGTCAACACGCTCTGGCGCGCGAATGTCCCCCAGCTCTATCTCGAGACCGACCGCGAGAAAGCCAAGACGCTCGGCGTTCCGCTCGAAGAGCTCTACGGCACGCTCGCGTCCACCCTCGGCTCGTACTACGTCAACGACTTCAACAAGTTCGGCCGCACCTGGCAGGT
>JAQGNC010000659.1 GCA_028292065.1 Betaproteobacteria bacterium | reverse complement strand
GCGCCACCCCGTCCCCGGCAGCGACTTCTTCGACGCGCTGCAGATACTCAAGATCCTGTGGCAGGCGCATCACACCGGCGCCCGGGTGACGCTCTCGGCGCTGCTCGGCGCGGCGACGGTGCGCATCGAAAACGTCGAGCGCATCCTCGAGACGATGGTGTCCGCAGGCTGGGTGCGCCGCACCGTCCCGAGCGGCTGGGTGCTGCACCGGGATGCGGCGACCATCACGGTCGAAGAAGTCTTCGGGGTGTTCGTGTTCAGGGGCGACGCGCACCGTCCGGGACGCGAAGCCGATCCGGCGCTGGAAGCGCTGGTGCACGACATCGGCGCGCGCATGAGCGAGATCACGCGCATTTCATTGACGACCCTTTTCGTGGCCGCCGACCACAAAGCAGAACTCCCACTGGCGCCGGAGACCGGCGTGCGGCCGGTGAGCGCCTGAAAAGACGGTGGCGCCTTTGCGATCAGACCGCGTGCGCCGGCGCTTCACTCCACAGCGCAGTGCCTTTGTCGCAGCTGATGACGTGCTCGTCGATGCTGAAGCCGTTGCGCTCCGCGTCTTTCATGCACTGGGCGAGAAACGCGAATTCGGGCGACTCGCCGAGCACGATGCCTTCATGCCCGAGCTGCCGCCATTTCCACTTGACCGCACGCGTCTGCATGAACTCCCACTCCCACTCACGGCTCACGCGTAACGCTCCATGCGAGGTCTCGAGCCTTTGTAACGGCGCTTGCCCTGGGCGTGACCGGGTGCGGTGCGCGCCGCGCCGAAAGCACTGTTCCGATAGCCCGACGCCGCCGCATCGGTCACGCATTCGGTGCGGGTTGCGAAAGTCGCCGCGCTCGTCTTCGTCCGGTGTGAGATCACGTCCGAGCACAGCCAGTACCACGCACCGTTCGGACTTTCGATGAACTGCCAACGCTCCATGGTTCCCTCCCCGTGTAGGACCTGCCTGTTCAATGCACTGGGCGTGCCCGCAGCTATGCGAGAGGGGGAACGGCAGCGGCGGAGGCCGCGAGACTACATCGACGAAGCGGTGAGATTGCCGCCGGCGCTGCGCGACGCGGCTTTCGGGACGGGGAGGAAATTCCACGTGCCGCGCCAGGCGGCGAGCACGATGTTCGGATACTGCGGTTTGCCGAGGCTGCCGTTGTAGCGGCCGAGCGCGCGGTAGAGGTCGCCTTTCTCGATGTCGAGGTAATGGCGCAGGATGACGCAACCGAAGCGCAGGTTGGTGCGCATGTGGAACAGGTTGTAGTCCTCGCCCGCGCCGAGCACGTTGACCCAGAAAGGCATCACCTGCATGAAACCGCGCGCGCCGGCGCTGGACAGCGCGTACTTGCGAAAGGCGCTTTCGACCTGAATCAGGCCGAGCACCATCTGCGGGTCGAGCCCGGCGCGCTTCGCTTCATAGTGGACGGTGACGAGCAGCTCTTCACGCGCGACACGGTCCGGGATGCGTTTTTCGAGTCGCGCCGACATCGAGTTGAGCCACTCCCGCGCTTCGCTTTCGGTCTCGAATGCCAGATAGGGCACCGCCTGGTCGGCGATCGCCTTGGTGAGCGCCGCGCGCACGCTCGCCGACAGCGGTTCATAGATCTGGGCGCCGGCGTAAGCCGCCGGTGCGCCGGCAGTGAGCGCGCACGCGAGCAGGACGCGTAGGGTTCGGTTGAAACGCATCAGACGACGCCGCTTATCCTCGATTTGACGAATTCGACCGCTTCCGCGAGCGCCACCGGTTGTGCCTTGGCGTCGCGCCTGCCCTGGTATTCGACCTTACCTTCCTTCAGCCCGCGATCCCCGATCACGAGGCGGTGGGGGATGCCCACCAGCTCCATGTCGGCGAACATGATACCCGGACGCTCGTCGCGGTCGTCAAGCAGTACTTCCACACCCGCCGCGGAAAGCTCCGCATGGACCCGCTCGGCCGCTTCGCGCACCGCCGCGCTCTTTTTCATGCCGATCGCGACCACGCCCACCTCGAAAGGCGCCATTGCCTGCGGAAAGATGATCCCGCGCTCGTCGTGGTTCTGTTCTATCGCTGCGGCGACGACGCGGGTGACTCCGATTCCGTAACACCCCATTTCCATGAGCCGGGACTTGCCCGCTTCGTCGAGGAAAGTGAGGTTCATCGCGCTCGAATACTTCGTGCGCAACTGGAAGATGTGTCCGACTTCGATGCCTCGGCAAAGTTCCAGGGCGCCCTTGCCGTCGGCGCTCGGGTCGCCCGCCACGACATTGCGTAGGTCGGCCACTGTGGGTTCGGCGAAATCGCGGCCGATATTGGCGCCAGTGTAATGGTGATTGTCCTCGTTGGCTCCGGTGACGAAATCGGACATCGCCGCCACCGACCGGTCCGCGATGACCTTGCCTTTGAAACCGACCGGCCCGAGCGAGCCCGCCGAAGCGCCGAAAGCCGCCTTCAGGGCCTCCGCCGACGCGAAGCGGACCGGGGTGGCGACCGCTTCGAGCTTGCCCGCCTTGATCACATTGAGCTCGTGGTCGCCGCGCAGCAGCAGCAGCACCGGTGCGCCGTCGGCGCCGTCGACCACCACCGCTTTTACGGTCTTTTGCGCATCGATCTTGAGAAAACCGCAGAGCTCGGCGATCGTCTTCACCCCCGGGGTGTGCACTTTCGACAGGTCGGCCGCAGGCGCCGGCCGAGCGGCCGCAGGCGCGAGCGCTTCGGCGAGTTCGACGTTCGCGGCGTAATCCGAACCGGGGCAATACGCGATGGCGTCCTCGCCCGAGTCGGCAAGCACGTGAAACTCGTGGGAGCCGGTGCCGCCGATGCTGCCGGTATCCGCGGCCACGGCCCGGAATTTCAGGCCCAGCCGCACGAAGATCCGGCTGTAGCAGTCGTGCATTTCCCGGTAGGTCGCGTCGAGGCTCTCCTTGTCGGTGTGGAACGAGTACGCGTCCTTCATCAGGAACTCGCGGCCTCGCATCACGCCGAAGCGCGGGCGGATCTCGTCGCGGAACTTGGTCTGGATCTGGTAGAAATTGAGCGGCAACTGCCGGTAGCTCTTCACTTCGCGGCGCACCACGTCGGACACCACTTCCTCCGCGGTCGGTGCGTAGCAGTAATCGCGCTGGTGGCGGTCTCTCAAACGCAGGAGTTCGGGTCCGTATTGCTCCCAGCGGCCGGATTCCTGCCACAGCTCTGCCGGCTGGACCGTCGGCAGCAGGAGCTCGATCGCGCCGCTCGCGTTCATCTCCTCGCGGACCACGGCTTCGACTTTGCGTAACACCCGCAGGCCCAGCGGCATCCAGGTGTAGATGCCGCTCGTCAGGCGCTTGATGAGCCCGGCGCGCAGCATCAGCTGGTGGCTGATGACCTCGGCTTCCGAAGGGGCTTCCTTGAGCGTCGAAATGAAGAACTGGGAGGTTCGCATGGGGTGAGTGCGCTGTTACGTGCGGCGAAAAACCCTTATTCTACCGGACCTTGTAACAACCCTACGCCTGACCCAGCATGAAATTCATGGCCGGCTGGAGAGCCCGCAAACCCACGCACGACGCCGAATCGGTCTACATGAGCGAGACCCACGGCGTGCGCTCGCTGCACATCGGCAGCGACACCGTCCAGAGCTCGATGCGCCTGGCGAAACCGAACGACCTCGAGCTCTCGTATACGCGAAGCATGATCGGTTTTCTGCTCTTCGCGCCGCCGCCTGCCGAGGTCCTGATGATCGGGCTGGGCGGCGGGTCGCTCGCGAAATTCGTCTTCCACCGTCTTCCCGGGGCCCGCACCCGTGCGGTCGAGGTCAACCCGCGGGTGGTTGCAATCGCCCGCCAGTACTTCCACGTGCCCGAGGACGGGGAGCGCTTCGAAGTGCTCACCACCGACGGCGCCGAATACGTACAGCGCGAGGACGTGAGCGCGGACGTCATGCTCGTCGACGGGTACGAAGCCGATTTCCACGTCGAGGCGCTCTCGACCCCCGCTTTCTATTCGGCGTGCCGGGCGCGCCTCAAGCCCGGCGGCGTCATGGCAGTCAATCTGTGGGGGCGGGACAAGCTCTTCTACACCCTGGTCAAGCGCATCGAAGACGCGTTCCCGGGAGGCATCGTGTCCCTGCCCGCGGAGCGGCCCGGCAACGTGGTGGTTTTCGGCTTCGAGAGGAAGCGCCCCATCGTCTCGTGGAAGGCCCTGGAAAGCCGCGCCGTTGCGCTCGAAGCCGAGTACGGGCTCGAATTTCCCCGCTTCGTCGAAAGCCTCAAGAAAATGAACCCCCACGACGCCGATTACCTGTATCCCTGAGCGGCGTGCCTCCAGCCGCGTTATGCTGGTGAAAACGCGGCCGGTGCAGACGCGCAGCGCGCCGGCGCAGGCTTTCCATAGTTTACGAACTATGAAAAAATCCTGAAAACTGACGAACTTAGGGGTAAACGACATGATCGATCGTGACGGTTACCGCCCCAACGTTGGCATTATCCTGTGTAACGGCAAGGACGAGGTTTTCTGGGGCAAGCGGGTGCGCGAGCACTCGTGGCAGTTTCCGCAGGGCGGAATCAAGCCGGGGGAGACCCCCGAGGTCGCGATGTATCGCGAGCTGCAGGAGGAGGTCGGCCTGACCTCGCAACACGTGAAGATCCTCGGCCGCACTCGCGACTGGCTGCGCTATGAGGTTCCGGACGTCTGGATCAAGCGCGACTGGCGCGGCAATTATCGCGGGCAGAAGCAGATCTGGTTTCTGCTGCGGCTCACCGGGCGCGATTGCGACGTGTGCCTGAGGGCGAACGAAAAGCCGGAATTCGACGCGTGGCGCTGGAGCGACTACTGGGTGCCGATGGAGGCGGTGATCGACTTCAAACGCGAGGTTTACCAGAAAGCCCTGAACGAGCTCGCACGGTATTTGCGGCGCCGAGCCGATTGTCAGCCGCGGGCGAGCGCCCGCGAGCAGCCCCAGCTTTCACGCGGTTAACGCTTCATTCAGGGGTGCTGCGAGCCGGCGACGTGCTCGCCGGCCTACAGGGGGGTTCCATGGTGCTTCGCGATTACACGCCTTTGCCTTTCACGCTGCTGCGCGCCGGCAGCGGTTACGCGCAGCCGGCCCAGGTCGTGCCCGAACGGGTCACGCTCGACGACCCCGCGCTCGCGGTCATGACCGACCTGCGTGCGCTCGGTGCGGTCATCATCCTGTCCGGAGACAGCGTCGAGGAGGCGCATCGCCGCATGATCCAGCGCGCGGTGAGGCTGCTGCTCGTGGTCGACCAGAACCGTGAGGTCGTCGGGGTCATCACCGCGACCGATATCCTCGGCGAAAAGCCGATGCAGGCGGTCACCCAGCGCGGGATACGCCGCGAGGAGCTGGTCGTGCGCGACATCATGACGCCCCAGGACCAGCTCGAGGCGATCGATCTCGAAGACGTGCGCGCGTCCCGGGTGGGCCATATCGTCGCGACTTTGAAGCAGTCGGGGCGGCAGCACGCGGTCGTGGTCGAGCGGGACGCGGCGCGGGGCCACGTCGTCCGGGGATTGTTCTCGGCGACCCAGATCGCGCGCCAGCTCGGCGTCGCGATCCCGACCAGCGAAATCGCCCGCACCTTTTCAGAGATCGAAGCGCAGCTCGCGCATTAGGGGCCGCGCGCCGCGCACGGCGCGTGCTAGGCCAAGCGGGCACCGTAAAATCGCGTTCGCCGTAAGGCACAATGACGGCGGACGGTCCTCAACCCGGAGACACTGCCATGCCGCAGGACAACGCGCTTCTCGAACGCATCGGCCAGCGGATACGCGCTCTGGACGTGCCGCTCGCCATCACGCTGTGGAACGGCCAGCGCCTGACTCCCGCCGACGCGGCGGCGGTCAGCGTCACCATCCGCTCGCCGAAAGTCCTGGCGTCGCTGGTGCGCCCCACGATGGGCAAGCTCGCGCGCTACTACGTCGAAGAGGACCTGGACGTCGAAGGCGAAGCGCGCCAAGTGATCCGCGTGAGCGAAGCGCTCTCCGGCAATCCCGCCAACGCCTCGGGTAACGGCGCCGCGGCGCGGCTGCGGCGCCTCTTTGCGCACAGCCGCGGTTTCGACAGCAAGGCGATCCGCCATCACTACGACGTCAACGACGAGTTCTACGCATTGTGGCTCGACGCGCGGCGCGTCTACTCCTGCGCCTATTTCCGGCGGCCGGAAGACACCCTCGATCTCGCCCAGGAGCAGAAGCTCGACCACATCTGCCGCAAGCTCATGTTGAAACCCGGCGAGCGCTTCCTCGACGTGGGCTGCGGCTGGGGCGCGCTGGTGATGTGGGCGGCGGAGCGCTACGGGGTGCGGGCGAAAGGCATCACGCTCTCGCAGAACCAGTACGAGTACGCGCGCGCGCAGATCCACGCGCGCAATCTGCAGGATGTGTGCGAAGTCGAACTGATCGACTATCGCGACGTTCCCGAGGACGCGCCTTACGACAAGATCGCGAGTGTCGGCATGTTCGAGCACGTCGGGCGCAGGAATCTGGGCCTGTACTTCGGCAAGCTCTTCCGCCTTCTGAAACCCGGCGGCGTGGTGCTCAATCACGGGATCACGCTCAACTCGGTCGATGCGGAGGAGCTCGGCAGCGACATCGGCTCGTTCATCGACGAATACGTGTTTCCGGGAGGCGAGCTCTCGCACATCTCGCGCGTGATGCAGGAGATGTCGGCGCAGGGTCTCGAAAGCTGGGACGCCGAAAGCCTGCGCCCGCACTATGCGCGCACCCTCTGGCACTGGGTCGATCGCCTCGAAGCCAATCGCGATGCGGCGCTCGCGTCGGTCGGCGAGAAAGCGTACCGTATCTGGCGCATTTACATGGCAGGCTCGGCGCATGCGTTCGAGCGCGGCTGGATGTCGGTCTACCAGGTGCTGGCCGGCAGGCCCGCAGCCGACGGCAAGCTCGGCCTGCCTTCAACACGGGAGTACATGTATGCGGTTTGAAAGTGTCGCGTGTCTCTTCGTGCTCGTCGTGCTCGCAGGGCACGCGGGCGCGCAGGGCAGCGAATGGGAAGCGGAGTTCGACGACGACAAGAAGTCCTGGAAGGAGATCCAGGCGCAGATTCCTGCGTATCCGAAACCGGAGAGTCTCGCCCTGGTGAAGACCGGAAGCGCGACCTCGCACAAGTTCTACGTCGACACGAAGTCGGTCTCAGTCGGCGAAGACCAGGTGGTGCGATTCACCGTCGTCACCAAGACCGCGGGCGGTGCGACGAACGTGACCTTCGAAGGGATGCGCTGCGAGACTCGCGAGCGCAAGCTCTACGCGCTCGGCCACGCCGACGGCACGTGGGTGCGGGCGCGCGACACCCAGTGGCACCGTGTCGTCCTGAGGGATCTCACGCCTTACCACCACAGCCTTTTCACCCAGTATTTCTGTCCCGAGCGAACCCGGCCGACGCCGGTGCGGATCGCGGTGGACGCGCTGCAGCAGGGGCGCTGGCTCAATCCGGGCGCGGTCGACTGACGCGCGATCGGCACGCGCGGCGCCAGCGTTTTTGCGGCCTCTCGCCGCCTACAGCAGCACGAGATTGTCGCGGTGGATGAGCTCGGGCTCGTCGACGTAGCCGAGCTTCGCTTCGATCTCGGCGGTCGGGGTGCGCAGGATGCGCCGCGTTTCCGCGGCGTTGTAGTTGACGAGGCCGCGCGCGATCTCGCACTGCGCCTCGTCGAGGCAGCTCACCACTTCACCCCGCTCGAAATCGCCCGCGGCTTCGAACACCCCGATCGGCAGCAGGCTCTTGCCGTCGACTTTCAGCGCTTTGACCGCGCCGGCGTCGAGCGTGAGCCTGCCGCGCACCTGCAGGTGATCGGCGAGCCACTGCTTGCGCGCGGCGAGCGTCGGGCGGTCGGCGACGAGCTGCGTGCCGATCGCTTCACCGGAGGCCAGCCGCAGCAGTACGTCGGGCTCGCGGCCTGACGCGATCACCGTGTGCGCGCCGCTTCTCGCGGCGCGCTGCGCGGCGAGCACCTTCGTCAGCATGCCGCCGAGCCCGATCGCGCTACCGGCGCCGCCGGCCATCGCCTGCAGC
>JAQGNC010000656.1 GCA_028292065.1 Betaproteobacteria bacterium | reverse complement strand
GCCGAATTCCTGCGCCGGCAGGAAAGCGGGTCTGACGTAGAGTTTTTCACTCGCCTGCACGAACTCGGGGCTCTCGCAGGTCGCCCTGATCGCACCTTCCAGCGCGGTGACGACCGCCCGCGGCGTGCCTTTCGGAACCGCGATGCCGCGCCACGCATCGAGCGCGACCGCGACACCCTGTTCCTGCGCGGTGGGCGTATCCGGCAGCGCCGCGTCGCGCTTCACGGTCACCGCCGCGAGTATGCGCACCGCCCCGCTTTGCAGGTGACCTGCGAGCGCCGCCGGAAGCTGGACCATCGCATCGACGTGTCCGCCGAGCAGGCTCGGCATGACCTGTGCCGCGGCGTAGGGGACGTCGAGCACGCGCACCCCTGCGGCTTTGAAGAGCGCGACCGACGTGATATGCGTGTGACTGCCGACGCCGGAATTGGCGACGGTGAGTCGCCCGGGACGTGACTTCGCGTCGTTGATCAGCTGCGCGAGCGTGATCCAGCGCGCATCGCCGCGCACCGCGAGGACCGGCGACTCGACGAGCACGCGTGCGACCGCTTCGAAAGCGCTGTAGTCGAATGCAAGCTGGCCCGAATGGTAGGTCGTCGAAATCGAGTTCGAATTCCAGACCAGGTTGTAGCCGTCGGGTTTCTGGCCGGCCACGTGCTTGTAACCGATCGCGCCGCCGGCACCGGGACGATTGACCACGACGACGGTCGCGCCGAGGTTCTTCGCGATGCCTTGCGCGAGCAGGCGCGCGGTGACGTCGGCCGACGAGCCCGCGGGGAACAACACCGTGAGCTCGATGTTGCCGCGCTTGGGGAAAGGCGCTTCCTGCGCGGATGCGATCGCGGCGACGAAAGCAAACGCGTACGCCGCAATTCTGAGGCCTCGTGCACGCATTGCTCCTCCGGGGAACTGCTGCGGTCGGGCGCTGCTACTTCGAACTTACGCGAGCATCTCTTTGATTTCGACGCGCCGTCCTTCGCGCGCCGAGCGGATGCCCGCGAGGAGCACCGCGAGCGACGCGGTCGAGCGCTCGCCGTCCATCTCGGGCGCCCCGTCGCCGCGCACCGCGGCGGCGAATTCCTCGAGCTCTTCGGCGATCGGATCGTTCTTCGGCCGCGACACCGGCGTTGCGCGCTCTTCGCCCCGCTTGAGGAAGCGCAGCCCGTTGTGCAGGTCGTAATACGCGCTCGCTTCCTTGCCGTAGACGTTCATCGCGTAGTACTCGGACGCCGACGCGTAGCTCGCGTTGAGCGTCGAGAGCGCGCCGTTCTCGTGCTCGAAGACGAGGCTCGCCACGTCGGGGTTGTCGCCCGGGAGCACGAGCTGCGCGAGCCGGCCGGAGACCGCGGTGATCGGGCCGAGAAGGTAGGTGAGCACGTCGCTGTAATGGACGCCGATCTGGAGCATGACGCCGCCGGGCATGCCTTCGGCGGTGTAACGCCACGACGCGAGATCGATCTTGCCGAGCCGGTCGCGGCTGATGTTCGCTTCGGCGTTGACGAGCCTGCCGAATTCGCCGCCGTCGATTCTCCGGCGTATCCAGCGAAAATGACTTTCGCGGCGGCGCTGGTAGCCGAGCGCGAGCACCACGCCCGCCCCACGGCACGCCTCAGTCAGCGCGCGTGCGTCGGCGACGGTATTGGCGATCGGCTTGTCGAGGAACACGTGCTTGCCCGCGCGCGCCGCGGCCTGCGTCGTCTCGGCGTGCACGTTGTTGGGCGTGGTGTTGACGATCGCTTCGATTCCGCGGTCTTCGAGCAGCGCTTCGTAGCTCGGGGCGGCGCGGCAGCCGTACTTCACGGCGAAAGCGTCGCGCTTTTGCGCGGAGCGCGTATAGCACGCGACGATCTCGAGCTTTCCCGAGCGCTTGATCGCATCGGCGAGCACGTCGGACCACCAGCCCATGCCGAGGCAGCCGACCCTGACCGGTTCGTAAGCCATGGTTGTTCGCCTCCGGCTATTTCGAATCGATGTCGTGGGTCGCGCCGATCGCCGCGATCGCCGCACGCGCGACACGGTCGTCGAAATCCCACGTCCCGCCGCTCACGCCGACCCCGCCGATACATTCCGCGTCGACGATCACCGGGTAGCCGCCTTCCATCGCGGTCCAGCGCCCGGCGCCGGCGGCGAGCGCCAGGCCGATCGCGTGCGACGTGTCGAGCGGTTGGCCCTGGGCCCCTTTGGCGGTCGTGGGACGTTTGTTCGACGCGGCGCTGACCGCTTTGGTCGTGGAGGAGTGGACGGTGTGAAAACGCCCGCCGTCCATGCGCTCGAAGAGGATCAGGTGGCCTCCGGCGTCGGCGATCGCGACCGAGACCGGGATGTGCTCGCTCTGCGCGATCGCGATCGCGGTTTCCATCATCTTGCGGGCACCCTCGAGTGTGAGGCGCTTCGACGCTGCGACGTACATCGCCAGTCTCCTGATGATCGAGCCGCGGTCATTGTCGTTATGCCGGCGGTCTACTGTCAATCGGCCCCAAGATGCGCGGTGACGCCGTCCATCAGGAGCGTGCTTTGGCGAACGCGCACAGTACCGATCGCAGCAATGCCTCTTCCTCTAGGGCGCCGGCGCCGGGCGCGGACGGTCGATTCGTCGTGCGGCGATTGCTGTTGGGCAGAGGCCTGAGGGCCTTTGCCGACGGCTACGTGAGCCTGCTGCTCCCGGTCTATCTGCTCACGCTCGGTTTCGGCCCGCTCGAAGTCGGCATCGTCGCCACCGCCACGCTGCTCGGGTCGGGTGTCATGACGCTCGTGGTCGGTTTTCGCGCGCACCGTTATCACTATCGAACCCTGCTCGTCGCGGCGGCGCTGCTGATGGGTGCGACCGGCGTGGGCTTCGCGGCGGTCAGCGATTTCTGGCCGCTGCTGGCGATCGCGTTCATCGGCACGCTCAATCCTTCGAGCGGCGGGGTCAGCGTTTTTCTTCCGCTCGAGCACGCGGTGATTTCGCGGGCGGCCGAAGACGTCGAGCGCACCGCGGTATTCGCGCGCTACAGCCTCGTCGGCTCGCTGGTCGCGGCCGCAGGCGCGTTGCTGGCGGGCGCGCCCGACCTGCTCGTGGCGAAGCTCGGCGTCGGCATGAAAGCCGCGCTGCAGACGATGTTCGTCGTGTACGCGCTTCTCGGATTGGCCTCGGCGCTCGCCTATCCTGCTCGCGGTGCGCATCGCGAAGCGCATCGGGCTCGTGAACACGATGGTCTACACCCACCTGCCGTCGAGCGTGTTTCTCATCCTCGTGCCGTTCATGCCGACCTTGAGCTGGGCGATCGTGCTGCTGCTCATGCGCAGCGCGCTCTCGCAGATGGACGTCCCGACGCGCACGTCGTATGTCATGGCGATCGTGCCGCCCGAGGAGCGGCCGGCCGCAGCCAGCATCACGTCGGTGCCGCGCAGCTTCGCGGCGGCGCTCGGACCGCTGATCGCCGGCTCCCTGCTGAGCATTTCGTCTTTCGGCTGGCCGCTGGTGATCGCCGGCAGCCTCAAGATCGTGTACGACCTGATGCTCCTCTACACCTGCCGCCACGTGCGGCCGCCTGAAGAGGTGCACTAGCGCGAGCGCTGCCGCGGGGACGCGGCTACACTAACCGCGGGAAACAGGGGTGTTTTGCCATGACGAGCAGCTACGACGGGCAGCCCGCCGCGCAAGCGTGGGCGACCCTGGTGAAAAGCAAAGGCTTCGTCCGCCAGATCGCC
>JAQGNC010000211.1 GCA_028292065.1 Betaproteobacteria bacterium | reverse complement strand
CGCATCGCTCATCGGGCGCTCGAGCGACCCGACCGCGTGGGGCACGCCGCATTCGAAGGTCGTCGCATCGTCGAGCTCGATCCGCACCACCGCGGCGGCCTTGTCGAGCGACTCGTCGGGAATCGCGACCACGCGCGAGCGCAGCGCCAGCACCGCGGGGTCGCGCACGCATTCATCGGTGAACTCCGTAACCCCGGCTTTTCCGAGCAGCAGCGCGACCGCCGCGGCGTGATACACGCTCAACTTGGCTTCGAGCCCGGTCGTCGGCTCGGGTTTGCCCGCGAGCTGCAGGCCGAGCGGGTGCATGCGGATCTCGACTCGCGCGACACGCTCCGGAGTGAGCGCGTACTTCGACCTCAGCTGCATGCAGCCGTCGATCGCCGCGTGGAGCACGATGCCGCACGGGAAAGGCTTGTAGGCGTTCCACGTGAGTTCCCAGGTGTCGCCGAGGTTTTTGGTGATCTCGCCGAGATCGACCGTTCGGCTCGTCACCGCGGCGAACCCTCGCGGCGCTTCGATGCCGCGCTCCGAGCTCGTGAAGTTACGCTCGGCCAGCAGCGCGGCGGTGAGTCCGCTCTTGGCCGCGTGGCCCATGTTGTAGCTCTTGCTCATGCTGCCGAGCATCTCGATGAGCCCGGACGCCTGGGTCGCGGCGATGCCGAGCGCCCACGTCATCTGCTGCGCATTCAGCCCGAGCAGCTTGCCGGCCGCCGCCGCGGCGCCCATGACCCCGCACGTCGCGGTGATGTGCCACCCCGACGCGTAATGGCCCGGAGACACCGCGTTGCCGATGCGGCACTGCGCTTCGACCCCGAGGATGAAAGCGTGCAGGAGCTGCGCGCCGGTGACCGGACGATGCTCGGCGAGAGCGGTGACGGCGCACGCGATCGGCACGGTCGGATGGATCACCGTCTTCATGTGGGTGTCGTCGAAATCGAGGATGTTCGACGACACCGCGTTGACCAGCGATGCGCTCAGCGCGTCGAGCCTCTCGGGACGCCCGATGACGCTCGCGACCCGCGCGCCCGAAAACGGATCGATCGCTTCGAGGGCACGCTCGACCGTGTCGTCGCGGCACCCGCCGAGCGCGCACGCGAGCCAGTTGAGCAGCGCGCGCTTGCCTTCGTGGCGGATGGGCTGCGGGATGTCGTCCCAGCGCGAGTCGGTGATGAAGCGGGCGAGTGTTTTTGTTTCGTTCATCTCATGACCACGGACCAGGCCAATCAAAAAGCTTTAACGCGAAGGACGCGAAGGACGCGAAGGAAGAACAAACCAAAATCGTTTCCTTTTTTTTAAACCGCCTCCTTTTGCCACTGCTGTCATTGCGAGGAGCGCAGCGACCCTTCGACGGCGCTCAGGACAGGCGAAGCAATCGCGAGGCGCTCGCAAGGTGCCCGTGCGTCACGAGATCGCCGCGTCGCTGCGCTCCTCGCGATGACACCGTCGGTTCCCCACGTCGCTGCCGCCGCTCGTCCTTCGCGTCGGCGCTGCGCTTTACGGCTGATCGATTCTAGCCGACCGTCCGCCGTGTCCATGGCGTGGAGCTTGCCGGCGCGCCAGCGCAAAGCGGCCGGAGTGCCTCTTTCGAGTCGCGCCGGACTCAAGTTGTGCGGGCCGCCGCCGCTAAGAGATCTGGAACGGACCGCCGCTGCGCGCGAGGCACGCCCGCGGCGCATCCGGTGCAGGGCTCGCGAGGCGTCTCGCGGTCAATGTCGAAAGGTGGATCGAATGCACGCAGCAAAACCGAACCGCGCCCCGGCCAGCACGCCTCACGTCGCCGCTGACTTCCTGCGCCTCGCCGCCGCGAGCGTGGTGAGCGCCCTCATGTTCGCCGCGGTGGCGTCGGCGGTGGTGATACTGCTGAGCGGCGGCGCCTGAAGGTCAAGATGGATTCTGGCCTGCGCCAGAATGACGGCGGCGTGCGCGAGAATGACGGCGCCGACGGGATCGTCGTTCCGGACGCGCGCCGCGCAAGTGATCCGGAACCCATTTTGACTTTGCCGTGACCTACCCGAGGCTGCTCAGCGCCCTTTGAAGCTCGGCTTTCTCTTCTCGATGAAAGCCGCCATGCCCTCTTTCTGGTCTTCGGACGAGAAGAGGAGCTGAATCGCTTTGGTCTCGAGCGCGAGACCGGTCTCCAGCGAAGCGTCCATGCCTCGAAGCACCGCTTCTTTCGCCTGCTCGATGGCGAGCGGGGGAAGCTGCGCGATCTGCGTCGCCATCTCTATCGCCCGCTTTTCGACTTCCGCGTCTGCGACGAGCTCGCTCACCAGCCCCATTTCGTACGCTTCGCGCGCGCCGAAGATGTCTCCGGTGAGCACGTAGCGCATCGCCTTGAACTTGCCGACCGCTCGAGTGAGGCGCTGCGTGCCGCCGCCGCCCGGAATGATGCCGATCTTCACTTCGGGCTGGCCGAACTTCGCCGACTCGCCCGCGATGATGATGTCGCACGTCATCGCGAGCTCGCAACCGCCGCCGAGCGCGAAGCCGCTGACCGCGGCGATCACCGGCTTCGGGCACGACGCGATCGTGCGCCAGAGCTTGAGCGTTCCGCGCTGGAGCATCTCGATGCTCCCGATGTTCGCCATCTCCTTGATGTCGGCGCCGGCGGCGAACGCTTTCTCGTTGCCGGTCAGGACGATGCAGCGCACGCCGGCGTCCTCGCCGAGCTCGGTCAGGTAGTGCGCGATCAGGCGGCGCACTTCGATGTTCAGCGCGTTGCGCGCCTCGGGACGGTTGATTCGCACGAGCGCCACGCCTTCGGCGGGACGCTCGACGAGAACGACGGATGGCGGGGTCATTACAAGTTCTCCTCTGGAGTTCGTCGTTCCGGCGCAGGCCGGAACCATGTTGAACGGTTTGAAAATGGATCGCGGGCCACGGTGACGATCAGGTGCGTGGACCGATCATCACTTGGCGAGACCTAGCTCGACCAACACCGCGCGCATCTCGGCGTAGTCTTTCTCCAGCTCCTTCCTGAACTGCACGCCCGCCACAAAATCGTCGGCCCAGTAGTTTTTCTCGATGTCGGCTTTCCATTCGGGCGCTTCGGTCGCTTTCTTCAGCACGCTTTCCCAGTACGCGCTCTGCTGCGGCGTGATGCCTTTCGGCGCGAGGATGCCGCGCCAGCCGCCGAAGACGAGGTTCACGCCCTGCTCTTTCCACGTCGGCACGTCGGCGAGCGCGCCGCTGAAGCGCCGCTCGGCAGCGACGCCGACCACGCGCAGCTTGCCCGCGGCGACGTGGCCCGCGATGTTGCCTGCCGCAGTGGTGACGAGGTCGATGTGGCCGCCGAGCAGGTTGGTGATCGCCTCGGCCGAGCCTTTATGCGCCACGGCCTTGAGATCGCGCGCGTTGCCGCCGATCGCTTTCATGAGCAGCCCGGCGGCGATGTGATTGTGGCTGCCGAGCGTGGTGGCGAAGCCGATCGAGAGCGACTTCGGTTCTTTCTTCAGGCGCTCGACGAGGTCGCGCCCGTTCCTGATCGGAGATGCGGCGTTCACCGCGAACACCACGTAATCGTTGAAGAGCGAAGCGATCGGCGTGTAGTCGGTGTAATTCAGCTTCGACAGGCCGGTGATGTGATTGGTGAGCAGCGAAGGCGTGCCGACCATCAGGTAATGCGGGTCGCCCGCGTGCTGGTGGACGTAAGTGAAAGCGATGTTGCTTCCGCCGCCGGGCTTGTTGTTCACGATCACGCTCGTAGGCACGAGCTTTTTCAGCGCCAGCAGGCGCTCGACGGTGCGAGCGGTCTTGTCGTTGCTCCCGCCCGGCGCCGAGCCGACGACGATCTCGACGTTTTTCTGCGGCGACCAGGTTTGCGCGCTGGCAGCGATAGAGCTCAATGCGAACAGCGCAGCTACTGCGACACGGTGCAATTTCATTCGTTTCCTCCGGTTGCCCTCACCTGGTGCCCCTCACCCTAGCCCTCTCCCCAAGTGCGGGGAGAGGGAAACAAGCGACGGTGGTCTCCCTCTCCCTTGTTAGGGAGAGGGTTGGGGTGAGGGTATGCACTTAGCGCTTTGCCCTAATGTTGGTTGCCCCTCACCCTAACCCTCTCCCCGAGTACGGGGAGAGGGGACTATGACGTGCGAGCTTCCTACGGTTTCGCTATGTCGCGCTTGATTCCTCCCTCTCCCTTGTCAGGGAGAGGGTCGGGGTGAGGGTACGCATTCAAAGCTTCGTAATCGCAGCCGCCTTGATCACCTTCGCGTACTTGTCGATCTCCGACCGTATGAACTTCGTGAACGATTCCGGCGTGCCGCCCATCGGCTCGAGTCCTTCGGCCGCGAAGCGCTCCCTGATGTCGGGGCTTTTGAGCGCCTTGTCGGTCTCGACGTTGAGCCGCGCGACGATGTCCCTGGGTGTGCTCTTCGGCGCCATCAAGCCGAACCACGTCGTCGCTTCGTAGCCTTTGACCCCGGACTCGTCGAAGGTCGGCAGGTTGGGCGCGGCGGAAAAGCGCTTCAGGCTGCCGATCGCGATGCCGCGTACGCGGCCCGACTGGATGTGCGGCAGCACCGAAGGCACACCGACGAAGATCATTTCGACGTGGCCGCCGAGGAGGTCGGTCAGCGCGGGCGCGTTGCCTTTGTAAGGCACGTGAACGATGTTGATTCCGGCCATGACCTTCAGGAGCTCGCCCGCCATCTGGTTCGAGCTTCCCAGGCCGCTCGAGCCGAAGTTGAGCTTGCCGGGCTGCGCTTTCGCCAGCGCGATCAGCTCCTTCAGGTTCTTCGCGGGTAGCGACGGGTGGATCGCGAGCACGTTCGCGCCCTGCACGCACAGCGCGATCGGCTCGAAGTCGCGCAGCGTGTCGTACCCGAGCTTCGAGAACAGGCTCATGTTGATCGCGTTCGACGCACCGCCCATGAGCAGCGTGTATCCATCCGCCGGCGCTCGCGCGACCGCCTCGGTGCCGATGTTCGTCGCCGCACCCGGCCGATTGTCGACGATGAACTGGCGCTTGTAGACGTCGCCGAGCTTCTCGGCGACCGCGCGCGCGGTGAAGTCGGTGTTACCGCCCGCCGCATAGGGAACGATGATGCGCACCGGCTTGGCGGGATAGGCAACTGTCTGGGCGAGTGCCGGCGGCGTGAGGCCGAGCAGCGCTGCGCCGATCGCGTAAGTACACACTCGCGTATTCAATTTTTCTCCTCCGTCATATTCATTATTCGCTACCGTTGCGCCTCGACTTCGTTCACGAGCGGCTGCCCTTGTCGCCAGCGTCCGAGATTGTCCACGAAGATGTCATAGACGCGCTGGGGGTTGCCCGACGCGACCGCCGAATTGTGCGGGCTGATCAGGACGTTCGGCAGGTCCCACAGCGGCGACTCAGGCGGCAGCGGCTCCTGCTGGAAGACGTCGAGGTAGGCTCCTGCCAGCCGCTTCGCTTGCAGTGCGTCGATGAGCGCCGGCTCGTCGATCACTTCGCCGCGGCCGACGTTGATCACGCGCGCGGTGTGCGGCAGCCGCGCGAGCATCGCGGCGTCGATCAGGCCGCGGGTCTCTTCGGTGAGCGGGCAGGCGAGGATCAGCCAGTCGGCTTTGGCGGCGACTTCGGCGAGCTTGTCCGGCGTGTGCATTTCGTCGACCGGATCGCCGGGCACCTGCGGGCTGCGGCGGACGCCGACGACCTTCAGCCCGAGGAGCTGCGCGAGGCGCGCGATCTCCCTGCCGATATGGCCGAGGCCGACGATCACCGCGGTCTGCCCTCTGAGGTCGGGCGGAAACTCGGGCGTGCGCATCGGATCCCAGCGATGCTCGCGCTGCGCGTTCAGCCAGCGCGGGAAGTTGCGCGCGAGCATGATGAGCGCGGCGATCGCGGTCTGCGCGATCGGCTCCGCGGTCGAGCCGGCGGACGTGGTGAGCCGCACCCCGCGCCCGAGCATCTCGGTGTAGATCGGATGATCGACGCCGACGTTGAAGACGTGCAGCCATTTCAGCGCGGGCGCCTTGCGTACCGCGGAAAAAAACTGGCGCGAGTAATCGGGAAAGATGTCGCTCGAAAAGAGCGCGACTTCGATACGGGACACGACGTCTTCGGGCAGTCGCGCTTCGCGGTCTTCAGGCAGCGCGACCAGGTCTAGCCCTGAATCGCGCGCCAAGCGCGCGAGATCGGCGCCGCGTTCGGTATCGAGGCGTTGGGAGACGAGAAGCAAGTTCATTTATGTGTAAGGCGTGAGGCGC